>CALKJE010000303.1 GCA_937995675.1 uncultured Saprospiraceae bacterium | reverse complement strand
CCCAATGACAACCACCTCATCTAAAATTTTTCCAGCCGACATTTTGATATTGAAAACCGTATTATCTGCGATAGTTATTAGTTGATCTTCATAACCAGTGTAAGTAATTTTTAACTGTTTAGCCTTGGGAGGAAGCTCTATTTTAAAATTGCCATCTAAATCGGTAATAGTTCCTGTTCCTATTTCAACTAATAAAATATTGGCACCAATTAAGGCCTCTCCGGTAGATTCATCCGTTATATTACCAGATATTACAGACTGCCCAAAAGAGATAAAATAGCAAGTCAAAAAAAGAAAAAACAAGACCGAGCGAATAATTTTCATAATTAAATTTGATTTGGTTGAAGTTGGCAGGTAATCTAACTCTATTAGTAATTACCCTCAAAATATCCTTCTGGCAATAGCAAAGTAAGGCCATATTTGTATATAGTAGCGCCTCCTAATAATCACAAAAGGTTTAGAAATCGTCAAATAAGGGAAAAATGGTTCACTTTCAGGTGGAAAATGAAGTAAAAAGGCTATTTATCATTTGATTTTAGGCCTTTGAGGAAAGAAGTTGGAGATTCACCAAATAATTTTTTAAAGGAGGTACTGAAGTACTTTGGGTTAGAAAAACCAGCACGGTAAGCGACTTCTTTAACATTAATATCCGATTCTACTAGTAATTGTCTGGCAAATTTTAGACGGGTGTGGATGATGAAATTCTGGGGAGATAAATCTATCAAATTCTTCAGTTTCATATACAAAGCCGTTCGGCTCATTCCAACAAATTTACAGAGATCATGAACCGAAAGTCCTTCTTCTTTAGCCTGTTCTAGAACAAATTTTTCCAGATTATTGATAAATTCAGCATCCCGTTTATTTCGATATTTTTCAGATGCATCAATTTCCACTTGATGCAGGTATTTTTCTCGCAGATTTTTTTGAAAACCTAGGGTACTAACCATTTTTGCTAAAAGAAAATCAAAATTAATTGGCTTTTCCATATAAGCAGAAATTCCGTTTTCAATACTTTCTATTTTTTGGGCTGGATTATTTAAAACCGTCATCATAAAAACCGGGATATGATTAGTGTTAATATCCTCCTTCAGTGCTTGACACATGGCAAGACCGTCCATTTCAGGCATAATCAGATCAGTCAGGATCAAATCAGGAAATACTTCTCCAACCATTTCCAGACCACGACGGCCATTTTCTGCTTCAAAGACCTGAAAGTAGACCCCAATTCTATCTACGATAATTTGTCGTAGTTCATCGTTGTCTTCTACCACTAAAATTTTTGCTTCGCTAAATTCTGATATTTTAGTATTTTCCCGAATATCAGCAACGTCTGTAGTTGATTCTTCTTTTATCGCAAAAGTATGATACTGTTTTTCGTGATTTTTAAGGGTAACGGTGAAGACAGTCCCCTTGCTTTCAATACTGTCAAAAGAAATAGTCCCCTGATCTCTCTCTACTAAATTTTTGACAATCATGAGTCCAAGTCCCGTCCCTGGCAGCTGACTATTAATCGCGTTTCGTCCTCTATAGTAGCGCTTTAAGATAAATTTTTGTTGATCCTTTGGAATTCCTATTCCGTCATCTTCAACGGATAGTTTAAGCTCTCCTTTTTTACCATCCATCAAATTCACTTTGATTGAACCATTATCCGTTGAGTATTTAACGGCATTAGAAATCAGGTTGAATAGAATTTTATCAAAAACTTCCTTATCATAATAAAAGATTTCTTTACTCCATTCATCTTTAATTTCAATGGATAGATTCCTCTTTTCCAATAAAGGAGTAAAGTTATTTATGATCTGTTCGATATGAGATTTCAGTGCTATTTTTGTAACTACGAGTTCTTGGTAATGCCCGGAAGTAACTTTGCTAAAATTAAGTAATTGATCAAATAAGGTATTGAGTCGACTGACGGTAGATTTTATCTTTTTATTATTGTCATTTGCCCCATTTTCAGAAGGAGCAGAAGAATCAAGTGAAGATAATAAGATAGCCAAGGGTGTTTTTAACTCGTGGGTTATGTTATTGAAAAAGGCTATTTGTTCATCCGCATTTTGCTTGTTAATTATTACCCCTCCTAAATAAAATAACACTGCAATAATTGCCAATCCAATAATAAAATATAAAATATAAGCCCAAGTGGTTGCCCACCACGGAGTAGCAATCGTAAAGTTTAGTTGCCGTTGAGGGCCCCAAATACCATCTCGGTTAGCTGCTTTTACTCTGAAGACATATTTGCCCGAGGCAAGGTTGGTAAAGTTGATTTGATCCTCTGTGGTAGGTTCACTCCAGACATTGCTCACCCCATCCATTTTCCAACTATATTTTACATTTTCAGGGTTACTCTGTAGAATACCGATAAATTTTATGGTCAAAGAATGATCCTTATGGTTGAGTTCCAGATTATCAACAAAATTAATATTTCCCTTAAGTGGTTCCTCTTCTGGTTCTATTTTTTTATTAAATAAATGTAGTTCTTCAAATACAACTTTAGGAACCTCCTCTCTACTGGTAATTTGAGCCGGGTCAAAATAAGTTACGCCATTTACCCCACCAAATAAAAAAGTCCCATCTTTTAATTTCGAAAAACTACCGTAATTAAATTCTGTGCTATTCAGACCATCAGACTTATTAAAAATTTTAATTATCGTGTCCGTTGGAGAGATCATTATATTTGTGAGTCCTTGTGTAGTACTTACCCATAGCGTCTCATCGTCAAATTGTAGTACACCTTGAATAACGTCAGAAGGCATTCCATTACCACGATGAAGGGTGTGAATTGTTTTATATTGTTCATTATAAAATACTAGACCAGCCCCATTAGTACCAATTATTAAGTTTCCTTTAGAATCCTCTGCAATACAATTTAGTGTCGTGTAATCTAATTTACCTTTTCCAGGCTTTAAGGATTCTAATTCAGTAACTACCTCGTTTCTAATCAAGTGAACACCGTTTCTGCCAGCCAAGAGGATGGTTCCATCTTTTTTCTCTATAATAGATTTAACATTCTTAATTGGAAATTCTTTCACTTGCCCATTATTATCAATACGTTGAACATTTCCGTCAATTCCACCTAACCAACAATTTTTTTGACGGTCAACCATCACAACATATATCTTCGATAATCCTATTTTAATATCTCCATTTTCATTATTATATTGAATAGTTGAATAATTAGATTTAGCAATTTTAAAAGCTCCTCTTCCATAAGTAGTTGCCCAGATATTCTTCTCGTCCTCTGCCAGTGCCATCACTATATCTCTTTCTCGGTTGGTTTCTCCAATTTTAGGAATATGATACCAGCTATTTTCTTTCCGATTCCAGATACTGATCCCAGCTTTTGTTCCAAACCATATACTACCCTCCTTATCCTCTAAAATTGCCCTGGAAAAATCATGTCCTATACTATTGGGATCATTCATTTGATGAGCGATATTAGAAAAACTATTTTCAGATAATTCAATTTTATTAAGTCCACCTCCATAGGTTGCCACCCATAAAATATTTTCCTTCCCTAATAAAATATCATAGAGACCATTACTCGAGATAGAATAGGCATTATCAACATCATTTTTAAAAATATTCAATACCTGAAATGCCTTATCTAAATATAACAATCCTCCTCCATCAGTCCCAATAAACAAATTACCTTTTTCGTCAGGAATGATATCATTTATTCGAAAAGCTTTTTTACCAGAAAATAGTTTAATTCTTTCAAATTGATTGAAATCTAAAGTCATTTTATAAAGACCTGATTCACTAGTTCCAACAAGGAGTGAAGTTTGGTCCTTATATAAACAGGTTATACTACTGTTATTTAGTACTTTATTTTCCAGATTTGGCTGGAGCTTACCGGTTGAAACTTGGAAGATTTTTAATCCCTCAGTTGAACCAACCAACAGTCGATCATTTTCTATAAGGAGGGATTTAATATTTAAGGTTGGTAAAAACTGTTGAAACCGATCTTCTGTTTCTAAATTTGGATCAAATTTCCAAAGACCTTTACCAGTCCCTAGCCATAGCATACCATCTTGGCCATTGATAATTTTTTGGACAATGACAGGCCCCTGAGCAGTAGCTGGCTGGATAAATTCAAACTTATCTTTCAAAGGGTTGTAAATAGATAATCCATCATCAGTCCCCACCCAAATTCGATATTGGGCGTCCACCAAGAGGGTTAATATTCTATTTGAGATATTACTACTTAGTCCACGATATTTATTATAATGAAAGGTGTTTCTGGAATTATAACGAATAACACCTTCTTCGGTACCCGCCCAAATATTCCCAAAGCTATCCTGTCCAATAGAGTAAACGATGCTTTGAAAATCACCGTCTTTATCATTGATTCGCTCAAATCTAGTAGTAGATTG
>CALKJE010000302.1 GCA_937995675.1 uncultured Saprospiraceae bacterium | reverse complement strand
CGGTCGATACTGCGTCAGATAAATATCTACAGAGCTACCGATCGACAACTTTTTCGTTTCACTAAATGCAGGTACCTGTCGCCAAACGTAGGCATTGTTTTCGTCAATTACGGTAGCATCTTTGATAATGGAGCCAATATTTAATTCAAAATTACCTACCAAAAATTCTGCCTCATTAAACTGCATACAAACCAACTCAGGAATCGGTACGCGACCTCCTTTACGTTCTGTAATGACCACTTCTACGGTACTTCCTTTGTCTACCTTAAATCCGTCACGTAATTTGTCGGTGATATTCTCATCCTTATAATAAACCTCTAAGATGGTATTTGGTTCTACGGTATTGTCAAAACGTCGTGCTTTAATTTTGGTATTCACTTTTAAACGACTGAGTTTTTTCTTATAAGTATGCAATTCATCGTTTCCTCCCGTTAATCCTGGAATCTCTACTGCATCTGCAATTGCTTTGGTAACGGTGAGGTAAATTTTACGATTTTTCTTTACCTGCGCATTGGCAACTGGAGTCTGAGAGAGTACGGTGTTAGGCGGTTGTCCAGGAAGGAAAAGCGAGTCATTGACAATAATAGAGAAGTTCTGCTTTTTCGCTAATTTCTTTGCTTCTGGTAAGGTTAGTCCAGAAAAATCCTGAACGGCATAAGTATCTCCATGACGTGTATAACAGTCCATCCACCAGAAGGTGAGTAGAAATACGACCATCAGCGTGACGATAATTCCGAGTAAATTTCGGAGGAATATCCAGCTGGTCATAAAGAGAAAAGATTCGTAAAAAAAACTTTTTATTTTGCTCATATTATAGTTGTCTTTTTATCGGCGAAGCCAAAAGTCATTATTTGATCAATAAAATCATACGGCTTATAACCGTTGATGGCGGACTGATGAAAGATACAGGTTGCCGGAGTCATACCGGGCAAAGAATTTACCTCAATAATAATGGTTTCTACCCGTCGGTCAGCAAAGATACGGACAAATGCGTCAATTCTAGCGTATCCTCTTATATTTAAGATTTTAGCCGCTTTTTCTAAGTCTTCTTTTACTTGTTTAGCGACTTGTTCGTAGGAGATCGTTTCGGTAGCAAATCGCGCTGGTGTAATATTTTGTCCTTCTCCCGCTAGAAATTTTTCTTCTAAAGAAAGAATTTCTCCTCCTGCCAAAGCTTCTGAGGGCTCAAACATTTCGTAGGTCAACTCGCCATCTTTATGGTGCGTCAGCAATCCTCCAGTTATTTCCAAGAAGTGTGTTGCTCCGGCTGGAGTGATCAATTCTTCAATCAGTACTTCTCGCTTTCGCGGAAATTCTTCTTTGGGTAATAGGCTAAGCGTTTTTAAATCTGCCTCCGCAATTGCTTCTTCCTTACGGAATAGGGCAGTTAAGTAAGCGCTCAGAACGGTTCGAGTTTTAATGACCTTTACGGCCGAGCTACAACCATCATCGACTGGTTTTGCGATAAATGGATAGGCAAAATTTCCTTCTATCTGATCGATAAAATTAGCTGCGTCTTTTAAATAATCCTCTACAGATAATAGACTTTGTTTTGTGGTGGTAAATCCGTGCTTTTGTAAAAGCTGTAAAGTCTCGTATTTGTTAATCGTAATTTGAGAAGAAGCATAAGGAGAACCATTATAAGGAAGGCCTAACTTATCTAGTTCGCGCTGGACGCTACCGTCTTCTCCTGGACGACCATGAAGTGCGATAAAAACACCATCACTCATCGAGTTGAGTTTTTCATAAGTTAGCTTTTGCGGAGCAAAAACAACATTGTCGGATGCGTACTTTTTGGTGATGTCTGCACATTCAGTTTTGATCGTTTCAATTACCGGATGTTCTTTATAATGGTAAATTTTATCTCGGATATCATCCGCATTGTCCTTTAATAAAAGGTTGATGGGGATTTGATAAAGTTCGTGATTGTCGTTGCTACCAGTTAGGAAAACAGGAATCGGTTCGTACTTATTAGAGCTGGCTAATTTTTCAAAAATATTACGACCACTTTCTACTGAAATATGTCTTTCGAAAGAATAGCCACCGAGGAATACGGCGATTTTTAATCGTTCTCCTTTTTCATTTTTTAATGCCTCAATATCTTGATCTAATTTGGCTAGCAAATTTTCAAAAGGCATTTTATCCAAACTAGTTTGAATCCTTTCTTGTAAACTAACTCGAATGATATAAGTCAAAAATTGAGAAGGATTTAAACCAATCTCCGCTGCTTGGTGGAAGAAAAACGAAGAAGGCAACATTCCACTGGTGGTGTTCGGATCATTTAAAAAAATCTCTTTATCCTTGGTTATAAAACCATCAATTCGAGCGTAAGTATTAAATTCTAAATAATCAAAAAGTGCTTGACAAGCTGTACGAATCTGATTGATTTCTTCGTCCGGTAAATCAATTGGTGTGATTTTTCTAGAAAGACCAGGAAGATATTTAGAGCGATAATCAAAGACTTCACCACCTTTCACGATTTCGGTTGGTGGTAGACTAACCGTTCCACCTGTTTCTTTTTTTAGAACAATACAAGAAAATTCTTTTCCTTCAATAAACCCTTCTACAATTACTCGTTGTTCGCTCAGATGACTTTCTAATAATAAATCAGAATGATCCGGATTTTCAAAGTAAGTATTTAAAAAATCTAAAAATTTAGCAGGATGATAAAAAGTTTGTCCTGCTGCATCTACTGGAAATCCTAGTCCGCTACGAATATCTGTTAGGTCGCGTAGAAAATTAATTCTTTCTTCCGCTGTTTTTGCTAACCAATCTTTTTGCGCTAACGTAGTCCGAAAAAATGCCGCATCAATCGCTGCGGTGAAACTTGCTAAGTCAGCTGTATCTGGCAATATTTTTACACCAATCGAAGAACCTTGATTGGCTGGACGAATCACCATCGGAAATTTAATCTCTTCTTTTGCTTGTGCAAAAACTTCAGCAGCTACTTTATTATTCCATGCTGCTTTTTCTAATACCAAAACTGGTGGACAAGCAAACCCACCTGTTTCCATGATCTTTTTTTGAAAGGCTTTATCCATTCCAATCGCACAAGCACGAACACCACTCCCCGTATAAGGAATTTTTAGACTTTCCAACATGCCTTGTAGTTGACCATCTTCTCCAAAAACACCATGAAGCGATAAGAAAGCCAAATCAATATGTTTCGCCAGATCTTTGGGCGCAATCCGTTGACCAATTTTAGAAATAATATGGTCTTGCTTTTTGGTAGATAATTCTCCAAGACTTTCTAAATAAACTTGAAATCCATATGGATCTTCTGGCAATTCAGAAACTGGCGGATAAAAATCACGGATGGTTCCTTTATAAATATATTCCCAATTCAGTAGAATAAAATTGCGATGACTATCTACAAAAATCGGGACGGGCTCGAATAAGGATTTATTCAAATTATCATATACCGTACGACCACCAGCAAAGGCGATTTCTCTTTCCCGGGAAGGGCCTCCAAACAGAATTCCTATTTTTAACTTCAAAACGTATTTTTTTATAAAAATCTTAAATACACAACAGCACAAATATAACCTGTCTGTGCACTTCGATCTTATGCCTTTTATTATTCGTCAGAAACAAACGAGTATGCGCGTACAAAAATACGCAACTGAGCGGGAAAATTGGCTATAAAACGCTCTTTTACCTTGTGAATAGGTTGAGACGCTGCGCGTGTTGAAACGCTATGCTTGTTGAAAGGTTGAATCGCTGTGCTTGTTGAGTTCTGTTATCGTGTAAAGGCGTAAATATGGTTTTATTTTTTATCGTGCTGGTGTTTTTGGGAGAAGAAAGGATCTAAACGATTGGATTCGGCAAAAAATCATAAAATTTTACCCCGACCCCGAGGGGAGATTTTACGATTTTTTGCCTTGCTACTATTGATGGAACCCTCAACAATTCAACAAGCGCAGCGATTCAACAAACGAAGTGATTCAACAAGCGCAGCGATTCAACGCGCGAAGCGCCATTATCCTTACCTTTGCCTCAAAAAACCAACATGTCCCCAAATCGTTCGATTCTCCGTATTGCCATCCCTAATATCCTCAGTAATATCTCTGTCCCATTATTGGGTACCGTGGATACGGCTTTGATGGGGCGGCTTTCCGAAATGCATATTGGTGCCGTTGGAGTAGGAGGAATGATTTTTAGTTTTATGTATTGGAATTTTGGCTTTCTGCGTATGGGAACAACTGGGATCACGGCCAGAGCATTTGGTGCGAAGCGAGAGCAAGAAG
>CALKJE010000301.1 GCA_937995675.1 uncultured Saprospiraceae bacterium | reverse complement strand
GCCAAGCCCAAAAATATGTGGGAATTGGGTATTAATGTTGGTCACACCGCACTTACCGGTGACGTCGATTGGAATTCTAGCTTTGGTGCTGGACTTCACTTACGTAAAGCGATCGATTACATGTTCTCTCTGCGTGTTGACGCAAACTATTATTCCTTAAAGGGAGAAGAAGAGGATGATACAAGAAGCGTAGACGGAAGACGTTGGGCTAACAGAAATGGAGGTGTAGGTTTTGGTAGCGGTTGGAAACCAGTTTATGAAACTAGACTTTTTTCAGGTGATATCAATTTAGTCGCTAGTTTAAACAACTTCCGAACTAACCGAAACAAGAAACTAAATCCTTATGTTTTTGTAGGTGGTGGTATTTCAAGTATCGAGGCTATTGCGATGGATGGTACCAATGAACTGAACGTAGCTGAACAAGCATATGATGATGAGTGGGAAATCTCTGCACACTATGACGCTGGTTTAGGTTTAGGATTCCGTTTATCTGATAAAATTAGTCTTAGCCTAGAACACAAAATGTTCAGAGTTGTAGGACGTGGAGGAGATTTATTAGACGCTGCTGAAAGAATTGGTAGTGCCTTTACTCCAAAAGATGACTTAGGTCACTACACTAATTTACGTTTAGGAATCTCTCTAGGTAAGAAAGACGAAAAGAACGTTCCTCTATGGTGGGCTAGCCCAATGGACGAATTAGCAGAAGACTTAGCAGAAGTTAAATCTCGTCCAGAGCTTGACCTAACAGATACGGACGAAGATGGTGTTATCGATATGCTTGACAAAGAAGAAGGAACTGAAAAAGGTTGTCCTGTAAATACTAGAGGAGAAACTTTAGATAGTGATGGCGACGGAATCGCTGACTGTAAGGATGAAGAGACTTACTCTCCTCCAGGTTACGAAATCGATTCTAAAGGAGTTGCTATTATTCCTGCTGGTCCAGATCCTTTAAATGAAGCAGATGTAAATCGTATCGTTGATGCTAAAATGAGTACTATAGTACCAGTTACTCCTGCTCCAATGAACTGGTTCTTACCTATGATCCATTTTGATAACAACCGTTACGCAATCCGTAATTCTGAATATGGTAAACTACACAACGTAGCAACTGTAATGAAGCAAAACCCAGGTGTACGTATCGTTGCTAGTGGTTATACGGATCAGAGAGCTGGTAACTGTTACAATGATGTATTATCTTACAATCGTGCAAACGCTGCTATCGACTACCTAGTTGGTAAGTATGGTATCTCTCGCGATCGTTTCGTCCTTAACTGGGGTGGAGAAAATAATAACCTTGTACCAACAACTAGTTCTAACATGATGAACCGTCGTGTAGAATTTGCAATCGCAACTTCTGAAAGCGAAATGGGACGCCCTAACTGTGGTGTTAACAACGCTGGACGTGGTGGCAAAAGCTACTCTGGTAACAAAGAAGCTGGATACTAGGATTTAGTCATTCAACTTTAACATAAAGAAAAGGGACGTAATGCAAATTACGTCCCTTTTCTTATTTAGCTATAAAAATCCATTCTAAAATCTAGCGTTCCTCTTTTCCTAATAATCGTCAACACTGAGCATGACCAAGGTACAAGCGATTTCTGTATGAATTCCTTTCTCTTTCGCTCGCTGAATAAGCGTCGGATGCTCCGTTCCAGGATTAAAAATAATACGTTTAGGATTTAAAGACAGAATATAGTCTTCATATACCGCTGCTTGAACCGACGGGTTTACATACAACGTAATCGTATCTATTTCCGGAATATCTGGAGTTCCTGTAATAATTTCTACCGCTCCCACCTTTCCAGCTTTTCTACCAATAGCAACTACTTCATGACCACTATCGACCAATCTATTGATGGCTCTGAACGAGTAACGTGATGGGTTTTCTGAAGCACCAATTACTAGAGTCTTTTTACTATTCTTCGTATCCATGACTCTATAACTAAAAAGCCAGTAACATTGTTCTGCTACTGGCTTTTGCTAAAATGATTAGTATTTATATCAAACTAGTAATCGGATCGGATCTTCTAGCATTGATTTTACTGTTTTTAAGAATTTGGCACCCGAAGCACCATCTACTACCCGGTGATCACAACTTAGGGTTAATTTCATAATGTTACCCACCGCTAATTCTCCATCTTTAACGATTGGCTTTTGTGCAATTGAGCCTACAGCCATGATACAAGCATCTGGTGGATTGATAATTGCAGTAAATTCGTCTATATCAAACATTCCCAAGTTAGAGATGGTAAAAGTATTTCCTTGCATCTGATCAGGCTGTAAACGTTTTTCTTTAGCCTTACCTGCTAGTGCTTTCACTTCTACATTGATTTGAGAAAGAGACTTCATATCTGCATGTCGAATAACAGGAACCAATAATCCGTCAGGTACGGCTACTGCGACACCCACGTTGATTTCTTTGTTTATTCTAATCTTATCACCTAACCAAGAACTATTTATCGCAGGATGCTGACGCAATGCTACGGCACAAGATTTTACTACAAGGTCGTTATAAGAAATTCTAGTAGGAGCGATCTCGTTTAATTGCTTTCTAGTAGCCATGGCTTTTGACATTTCCACCTCAATAGTAAGATAAAAATGAGGGGCAGAGAACTTACTTTCTCCTAATCTCCGTGCAATTACCTTACGCATTTGACTAACAGGAATCTCTTCAGCTGCTTGACCATTGCCTCCATATACAAATGGTGCTACTGCAGGTTCATTGGCTTCTGCTGGTTTAGCAGCTGGAGCTGGAGCACTTGTTGGAGCAGCAGGTTGATTAATATAAGACTCAACATCTTTTTTTACGATTCTACCATTATCACCACTTCCATTGATGGTAGCGAGATCTAATCCAGCATCTGCTGCGATTTTCTTTGCCAGAGGAGACGCCTTAACTCTGTTATTATTATTATTATTATTATTATTATTATTATTATTAGGAGCGGCAACAGCTACGGCAGGTTCCGCGGCTTGAGGTGCTTCAACAGCAGGTGCTTCTGATTTAACAGGTTCACTGCTAGTTGTAGCAGCGCTATCTGCTGCCGCGAGTGCAGGTTTATAATCTTCTCCTTCTTCTCCGATCACGGCCAATACACCATTTACCGGTACAGGACCTTCTTTTACACCAATGTACAAAAGAACGCCTTCCTGAAAAGACTCTAGTTCCATTGTTGCTTTATCTGTTTCTACTTCTGCTAATACATCCCCTGGTTCTAAGCTATCACCCACTTGTTTTAGCCAACCAACGATGACACCTTCTTCCATTGTGTCACTCATTCTAGGCATTCGAATTACTTCCGCCATGATCTACAAATTTTGTTCTTTTAATATAATTTATTTACAGAATGCAAAAATGCATAATTTAATCTATTTTTACGATTATTCTCTTTCGTATTTATAAGAAACACATGAATTTTTCTTCTACTTTAATTGAAGAGGCCGTTATGGCCTTTGCTACCTTACCTGGAATCGGGAAAAAAACGGCGTTAAGACTCGTTTTACACCTGATGAGCCAACCTGAGCAAGCCAGTGAGCAATTCTCTGAGGCCATCGTTAAAATGCGTCGTAATATCAAACATTGCAATATTTGCCATAATGTGTCAGATACTGAGGTTTGTGCTATTTGCACTAGCCCAAAACGTAACAGTGAAGTAGTGTGTATTGTTGAGACGATTCGAGATGTAATGGCGATTGAAGCTACTGGTCAATTTAACGGTGTTTATCATGTACTAGGTGGCGTAATTTCGCCAATCGAAGGAGTAGGACCGGATGATCTTAATATTGATTCTTTAGAAAAGAGAGTAAAGGATAAAAAGATAAAAGAGGTGATCATGGCGATTAGTCCAACCATTGAAGGAGATACGACTATTTTTTATATTTCTAAAAAAATCAAAAGCTCCGAAGTGAAGATTAGCACCATCGCACGTGGTATTTCTTTTGGTGGTGAATTGGAATATGCTGACGAGCTTACTTTAGGGAGATCTATTGCAACGAGACTACCTTATCAAAATACGGATAAATAACGACCCAAATGGAGTTATCCGTCATCATTGTCAACTATAATGTAAAATATTTTCTAGAGCAAGCTTTGCTTTCTGTCGTCAGAGCATCTATCGGGCTTTCCGTTGAAGTTTTTGTAGTTGATAATAATTCTGTCGATGATTCTGTCTTGATGGTTCGGGAAAAATTCCCAAAAGTTATACTCATCGCCAATGATGGTAATCCTGGATTTTCCGTAGCAAATAACCAAGCCATTCGACAAGCGAAAGGGAAATATGTTTTGCTCTTAAATCCTGATACGGTCGTTGAAGAAAATACTTTTAAAGTTTGCCTCGATTTCATGAATAGTCATCCTAAAGCTGGAGGATTGGGCGTAAAAATGATCGATGGTTCTGGAAACTTCCTACCAGAATCTAAAAGAGGATTCCCTTCTCCTTTTGTGGCGTTTTGTAAAACATTTGGATTGTCTACTTTATTTCCAAAATCAAAAACCTTCAATCGATATCATCTTGGATTTTTAGATAATAATAAAAATCACGAAGTAGAAGTTTTGGCTGGTGCCTTTATGCTTTTGCGACGAACGGTCCTAGATGAAGTTGGATTATTAGACGAGGCCTTCTTCATGTATGGAGAAGACATCGACCTATCTTATCGGATTGTAAAAGGAGGATATAAAAATTATTATTTAGCAGATACAAGAATCATTCATTACAAAGGAGAGAGTACCAAAAAGGGGAGTCTAAATTATGTAAAAACCTTTTATAATGCCATGATTATTTTCGCTCGAAAACATTTTCAAGGAGAGCGAGCATGGTTGTATATTTTGATGTTGAAACTGGCTATTTACTTCCGAGCTGGAATCACCTTAGTTGGGAACTTTATTAAAAAAGCATACCTCCCTTTGTTGGATGGATTGGTGATCGGTGCTGGTTTGATTTATCTTAAAAACTTCTGGGCTACCTATTATTTTAAAGCACCTGATTATTATGATAATTCATTTCTCTATGTGAATATTCCACTCTATATTATTATTTGGTTGGGAACGGCTTATTTTAGTGGAGCATATGATCGTAAAAATAATATCAAACAATTGGTCCGTGGATTGCTAGTGGGGACGTTTATCTTAGCAGCCGTTTATGGATTTTTAGATTTAGAATATCGTTCTTCTAGAATTCTAATTATACTAGGCGCAATCTGGGCGATGTTGTCTACGGTTAGTCTACGTTTTTTACATCAATTTATTTTACATCGTAACCTTAACCTCGATAATGTCGACACCCAAAATATGGTGATTGTTGGTGCTATTGAAGAAAGTCAACGCGTTCAAACACTCGTTCATCAATCTGGTGCCAGAAAGAATTTTATTGGTACCGTCGCTCCCGAAGGAGTAGATGATCAACCTGAAATTTATCTCAGTACACTAGCGCAGTTAGATGAGGTCGTACACATTTATAAGATTAATGAAATTATCTTTTGTTCAGAAAATATAAGCGCGCAAGATATCATGGAATGGATGACTTCTTTAGGTCCAAAGATCAGTTATAAGATTGTTCCAAAAGAAAGTTTAAGTATCATCGGCAGTAGTTCTAAAAATAGTGCAGGTGAACTTTATACCATTGATATCCAATTTAATATTGCAGATTTTCGTTACCGTAGAAGTAAGCGATTGATGGATATATTATTGGCGATCTGCGGGTTGGTATTATTACCTGTTTTGATTTTTATAATTAAAAAACCAATTGGGTTTATAAGAAATATTGGGCAAGTTATTTTGAATAGAAAAAGTTGGGTAGGATACCACCCTCAAGCAGAAAATAAAGCGCTTTTACCAAAATTAAAACCCAGTGTAATTACGCCCGTAGACGAATTAAAAGTTGCCAATATTGACGATCCAACCATCCGACGAGTTAACTTTTTTTACGCCAAAGACTATACAATTTCTAGAGACATAGATATTTTATTAAGTGCTTTCAGAGAACTGGGAAAATAAATACAAAAGCAATGCGCGAAACGATTCAAAAATTAGCGGCCTCTTATCATAAAGATCTGATTAAGATTCGACGCCATCTCCATCAAAATCCAGAGCTATCTTTTCAAGAAAAAAAGACCGGAAAATTTATCGCTGCTCAGTTGAAAAAAATGGGGATACAACATGAGCATGGTTGTGCCAAAAATGGCGTGGTAGCCATCATCCAAGGTCAACAAAAAAATAAAAATATTATCGCGCTGCGTGCGGATATTGACGCATTGCCGATTCAAGAAACCAACAAAGTTCCTTATCGTTCTAAGCGTCCTGGTATCATGCATGCTTGTGGACACGATGTACATACGACGAGCCTTTTAGGAACCGCCCGAATTCTGGAAAAGATCAAAGATCAATTTGGTGGAACCATCAAATTAATTTTCCAACCCGGAGAAGAACAATTGCCAGGTGGTGCTTCTATTATGATCAAAGAAGGTGTACTGAAAAATCCAGCACCTCAACAAATATTTGGACAACATGTACATCCTCCGTTAGCTGCCGGAAAGGTTGGTTTTTGTCCTGGTATGTACATGGCTTCTGCAGATGAATTATTCTTAAAAGTAAAAGGAAAAGGTGGCCACGGAGCTTTACCACAAAACTGTGTCGATCCGATTTTAATCACCGCGCATTTAATTACTGCCTTACAGCAAGTCGTTAGTCGAATGTCTAATCCTACCGTTCCAAGTGTCCTAACTTTTGGAAAAATAGCTTCTAATGGTGGTGCTACCAACATCATTACAGACGAGGTAAATTTGCAAGGTACCTTCCGAACGATGAACGAAAAATGGCGAAAAGAAGCACACCGAAAATTACAGAAATTAGTCACCAATTTAGCTAAAAGTATGGGCGGTTCTGCTGAGTTAGAAATCAAAGTAGGCTATCCTTTTTTAGATAATAATATTCCATTGACGCTGAACGCAAAAGATCATGCGATTGAATATCTAGGTAAGAAAAATGTGGTAGATCTTCCAATAAGAATGACCTCTGAAGATTTTGCTTGGTACTCTCAAGAAATTCCGGGATGTTTTTATCGATTAGGAACTGGAAATAAAGCACGCGGAATTACCGCTCCAGTTCATACCTCTAATTTTGATGTAGATGAAAAAAGCTTAGAAACAGGAAGTGGATTGATGGCTTGGTTGGCCATTCGCGCATTAGGGAATTAGCATTGTATTTCAAATGCAATTTCAAAAGCAAAAGCAAAGTTTGCTAAAAAGACTAAAACTTTCAAATAGGAATAATTCTAGAACGTAAGGTTGGATAAAAGATTAAGAAGCCCCAATAAAAGTGTTTGATTCTGAATAAAGCCTAAGAGTTTGTCTAAACTTCCATTAATTGGCTGCAATTGGTAAATTTAATTCTGTATTTCGTTAAAAAGCCTCGCCAATGCTAAGGCATTGTCTGTGTTTTTTGCCTCATTCAGAACAAAATTTTCTCAATTTCGCACAATCATGAAAATTTGGACAAACCCTAATATTCTCTTAAGAAGAAGCGTAGGTTCTTAAAATATAGTTATTTTAATTTTTATACGTATTTTCTATTTAGTTTTTTGCGTAACTTGTAAATTCTGAATAAATTAGATTTTTATAGCATACTTTTTGTAGTTTAAAAAGTCTATTCATTAGAATAAGATCTGACATATCCGAGAAAACTTGCCACTTGCAGCCACCAGAAATCCGGCTGAACAAGTCTGTATAATAAACTTCTTTAAAACAGTAACATTGGTTCGCTAATAGCGTTAACTATATATTATGTTTAATCATATATCACTTGAAACACTTTTACTAACTTATTAAAACCACAGAGAGGATTATGGCGAGAATACTAGTAGTTGATGATCAGCAGGCCATTCGAAAAACATTACGAGATATTTTAGAGTTTGAAAAATATACTGTGGATGAAGCAGTAGATGGACTG
The DNA here is from genome assembly GCA_937995675.1 of uncultured Saprospiraceae bacterium. Lineage (GTDB taxonomy): Bacteria > Bacteroidota > Bacteroidia > Chitinophagales > Saprospiraceae > JALZUU01. Next base: position 940 of record CALKJE010000301.1, on the reverse strand, counting down.
GACTGTATGGTCAAGCTCAAAAAAGCGGACTATGATGTTGTAATTATGGATATCAAGATGCCGAAGATGGATGGAATGGAAGCACTCGAACGAGTACAGTTATTGGCAGCGGATACACCAGTAATTATGATTTCTGGACACGCTAATATTGACACAGCTGTTGAAGCGGTCAAGAAAGGAGCTTTTGATTTTATCTCGAAGCCACCAGATTTGAATAGAATGTTGATTACCGTCCGTAATGCGATGGATAAATCTTCTCTAATTACCGATAATAAGACCTTGAAGGTTCGAGTCAGTAAGAAGAAGAAGCAAGAGATGGTTGGAACCTCTAAGTCCTTGATGGAAATTAAAGAAACTATTGAATTAGTTGCACCTAGTGAGGCGAGAGTTTTGGTTACTGGTTCTAATGGAACTGGTAAAGAATTGGTTGCTCGCTATCTGCACGATCGTAGTCCTCGTGGTAAAGAACCACTGATTGAGGTAAACTGTGCCGCAATTCCTTCAGAATTGATTGAAAGTGAGCTATTTGGCCACGAAAAAGGTGCTTTTACTTCTGCTCATAAGCAAAGAATTGGTAAATTTGAGCTCGCAAATAACGGAACCATCTTTTTGGATGAGATCGGTGATATGAGTTTGAGCGCACAGGCTAAAGTGCTACGTGCTTTACAAGAAAACCGAATTACTCGAGTAGGTGGAGATAAAGAAATCAAAGTAGATGTTAGAGTTGTTTCGGCAACGAATAAAGATTTGCGAAAAGAGATCGCAGCGGGACGTTTCCGAGAGGATTTATACCACCGTTTAGCAGTGATCGTGATCAAAGTACCACCATTGAATGATCGTCGAGAAGATATTCCATTATTAGTGGATCACTTCATTAAGAATATCTGTACCGAACATGGCTTACCGATGAAAAAGGTAGATCCGGAAGCAATGTTGGCTT
>CALKJE010000300.1 GCA_937995675.1 uncultured Saprospiraceae bacterium | reverse complement strand
TGGCTAGTTAGTAAAAATATATAGATATCTGAATTCACATATATAATAAGTGATCTCGTTAAGTTCAAAGCTGGGTTTCCGGTCTTGATCTTCTGGTTAAAGTTGATATTCTTGTTTATTACATGGTGAATATGATTTTATTCAACTCAAAGCACCTCGCATCTTACACAAAATTTTCTCTAATTCTCGTCTAGAGATTATCAAAGACAGCGGACACATGATTTGGTTTGACCAACCCACTATCGCTCAAAAACTAATACTCGATTTTTTAGAATAATAATTGCAATATCCGAAAACCAAATACTAAAATTTCTCCACAAAAAAAAGCCCCTAACATTCCTGCTAGAAGCTTTTTTTATTTTTAAAATTTCATTTGCGAATCAAATCAAATACGACATCAAAAGAGCAACACGTTAACGAACCATTATTAATCAAAAAATTCACAAATCCGCACATCAAATAATCCGCACATCCACCAATCTACCCAAACGCTTTTCCAATCTTTTCCGCCAGTTCCAACCCAATATTTCTCTGCGCCTCTAGCGTCGAAGCACCAATATGTGGCGTCAATGAAATTCGTGGATGCGCTAATAATTCAGCACGAGGAGTTGGTTCATTTTCAAAAACGTCCAGTCCTGCTGCAGCGACTTTGCCGTTTTCTAATGCCGTTAATAAAGCATCTTCATCGACCGTACCACCACGCGCGCAATTGATTAAGACCACGCCGTCTTTCATCTTCGAAAATTCATCGTTAGATAAAACAGGCTTTCCTAAATTTGGAATATGCAAAGAAATAAAATCACTCTGTGCGAGCATCTCATCCATTGAAACAGTATCCAAAGTAACAGCCAAGCCACCACGGCCACCATAAAGATCAATCTCAATCGTCGCTTCTTTTCTACCCGGATCAACTGGCAGTACATTCATCCCAAGTGCGAGCGCAATCTTTGCCGTCTCTTGACCGATATTTCCAAAACCAATAATTCCTAGAGTTCGACCTCTCAGTTCCATCCCTTTTGAATATTGCTTTTTTAGATTTTTAAATTCTGTGTTTCCACCAGTTGGCATATTTCGATTCGCATCGTGTAAAAATCTAGATAAAGTAAACATATGCGCAAACGCCAATTCTGCCACGGCGGCGGAAGAAGCGGCTGGCGTATTGATCACCGTAATATCTTTACTCTTGGCATGTGCAACATCGATATTATCTAGACCAACACCTCCTCGAGCAATTACTTTTAGATTAGGACAATTATCGATTAGATCCGTTCGCACTTTGGTCGCACTACGTACAACAATAGCGTCGTAAGCTGGTAATTTTTCCATTAGGTCTTCCTGCGCAATCTTGTCTGTGTGTACCTCAAAACCAGCTGCTTCCAGTTTCGCTTTTCCATCGGGATGAATACCGTCATTAATAAGAATCTTTTTCATACTAATTTTTTTTAAATTTTTAGTTTACCTTCTTGTGTGAAAAAGGTGATTTAGAGAAGAGGAATAATCTGGTTAGTGTTTAGAACGTGTCTAAAATTTAGAAGATACAAATAAAACCCTTTTTCACGAATCCATCACCTTAGAGCAGTCACTTTTTTGTAATTTTCAAAGTAATCACCATCCAGAGAAAAATGACCAGCGAACTAAAGATGCTAATCCCCAAAGACCAATAATATCCCTTTGGTGAAAATTCAAAGCGTACTTCCTGTGTCCCCGCTGCTAAATCCACTGCCAATATGGGGGCGTCAATGGTCGCTAATGCTGTTGGTTGGCCATCTATGGTCACTTTCCAGCCTGGATAATTTATTTGTGAAAAACGGAACTGCCGTGCTTGCGTTCCACTGCTTTGAACGACTAATTCGTTGGGAGTGAAATGATGGAGAGTTACGGTACTTTCTGGTTCTGTATAAAATGGTGGATGATCAATATATTGTTTAAATTTTTTGGTCGAATGAAATTTTGCATACGCTCTTAATTGTAAATTATTATAACCGTTTTTTGCAATGTCTTTTCGAAACATGGAGTGATTATTAAAAATAGGGTAGTAACGATTGTCTCCTAAATGTCCGGTATTAAAAACGGAAGGAGTGACGGATAAAAAATTATCGGGTAAAAGATCTAATTTATTTTGTAATTCTTTAGTTGGTGCTTCGCAAATGATGGTGGAAAAACTATTGAATTGTACGGCAGTAAAAATGTCTAGTACAAAGAGTAGGTAAATAAATTTAATAGATTTTTTTTCTAGTAAGAAAAGGAAAATGAGTAAGAATCCTATTTGCACGGGAAGTTGTAGGAGCAAACGTACTGCCGTCGGACTATCCATCGCAAACTGATGAAAAGCGGCTGCGCTGAATGCCTCCGGCCATTGGAAGCTTACCTGACTAAGCGTATAAATAAAAGTGAAAACCGAAATAATAGTCGCGGCAATTGCCGCCCACCGTATTTGTCTCGAAAAATTGATTGCTTTTTCTTTGCGTAACGAGGATGTGTCCTCAAGTATGTCTGCGCGTGTGGCTTCCTTTAGAGCTTGCTCCGCAGAATTGCGGAGACTGGAGGCGCGGGCGGCTAAAGAGACATACTTGTTTGAGTAATCTCTCCGTAATCTTTCCAGCCCCATTCCTGTCAAAATCAAAAACAAGATGATAAAAAACAGTCGAAATAAAGCTGGATACTTAAACATATCCATAAACGGAAGGGTATGATATAGCCAGCTTCGAAGGAAAAAGAAATCTCCAAAAGAGATCCCCATAAAAATTAAAGCGATACCAAAAAGGACCAAGACTTTTTTAGAGGATCGAAAAATAATTTGAGGATTGTTCCCTAAACTATGTTTGCGCGCGAGGCTTCCTTTAGAGCCTGCTCCGCAGCATTGCGGAGATCTGAGGCGCGGGAAGCAAAAAACATAGTTGAATAAAGATACTTTAACTTGTGTCAACACGACCAAAAAAGCGCCCAATCCAAAATAGACATTGACCATCGAAATATCCGTTTGCCAAAACGATACATCCGGCGAAGCCATAAATGGAAATAAAAAGGTTAGCAATCCTTGCGGTGAAAAAGGAACCAGCTGTACTTGCGCCAAAGTCAATCCTTTGGTCCGATTAATCAACGGTAAACTCTCCACAAAAAATCGGATAAAACACAGACTCTGAAATAGAAATAAAATAACCGCCAAACTGTGTAAACCAAAGACTTGTTTACAAAGAGCATATTTTTTCTGGATTATACTTTTTGCCATCATCCAAATAAAAATCGCCACCAAACTATATCCAATGGTTAAAAAAAATGCTGGATAGCCTCCTGTCAAAAGCAACATCATCGCCAAGGATAAACCGACGGCAGATCGGATGCTTGGTTGATTCCACAGTTGATAATAATAATGCAGAATCCATGGTATCCACGCAGCACTAATGATATAGGTAAGATGTTGAGAATTGCCGACCATAAATCCAGAACCAGCATACAATAATCCAACAACCAATGCGGTATTCAATGACCAACCTAGCGTCTTTCCTAATTTTTT
>CALKJE010000299.1 GCA_937995675.1 uncultured Saprospiraceae bacterium | reverse complement strand
CCATAATATTATGAAACTATTACGTAACTGGTACCTAACCCAAGGAGCGGCAGTTGATCCAAATGCGCGTAAGGTGAAGTTTAGTCGCGAACTAATGGGAGAATTAATTCGATTCGTTGCTGCCCACGAAGTAGGACACACATTAGGACTACCTCATAATATGGGATCTAGCGTAGCTTATCCAGTAGATTCTCTACGATCGCCTACTTTTACAGCTACGCATGGAACGGCTCCTTCGATTATGGATTATGCGCGCTTTAATCATATTGCACAGCCAGGAGATGGCGTTACTAATTTATTCCCAAGAGTAGGAGAGTATGATGATTGGTCAATTATGTACGGATATAAATTAATCCCAAGTGCAAGTTCTGCGGAAGCAGAAAGAGCAACACTCAACCAATGGATTAAAGAAAGAGCAGATGATCCAGCAATGCGTTTTGGTCGTCAAACGAGAGATCCTGCAGATCCTACCGCACAGACCGAAGACCTAGGAGACGATCCAATTAAATCTGCGACTTATGGTACTAATAATTTGAAATTGATGGTTCCTCAATTGGTTTCATGGATGAAAGAAGATGGAGAAGGATACGAGGAGTTGGAAGAAGTTTATTCCTCTGTTTATGGTCAATTAGGAAAATATCTTCGACATGTAGCTACGACCGTTGGTGGTATTTATAATTACCAAAAAACAGGCGATGAAGAAGGAGTAATTTATACTCCCGTAGAAAAGGCTAAGCAGCAAGCAGCAATGAAATATTTAAACGCAAATATTTTTCAAACACCAAGATGGTTATTGGATAATAATATTTTACAAAGAATAGCATCCGATGGTGCTACCCAGCGCATGCTTCGTCTTCAGTCTAGTGTACTAAATCGTTTGTTAGTACCAGATAGATTAAATCGAATGATAGAATCTACTGCACTTCACGGTTCTAACACTTATACGATTGTTGACTTATTTGGTGATCTCAAAAATGGAATTTGGAATAATGGTGTTGCTGATCTATACCAACGAAATTTACAAAGAGCATTTGTGGACAAGATGGGAGAAGTCTTGGCAAGTAAGGATAATGAGTTAGATCAGACAGATATTCGTGCCGTTGCTTTTGGAACACTCACTGACATCAAAAAATTAGTTGATGCCCGAACTAGCGGTGGTGGAGCAATGGTTAGTTATCATTACCAAGATATTAGCAATCGAATCCAACAAATTTTAGATGGCAAATATGAAATGCCTAAGAAGTAATAAAGTGATTTTTAAAATCAATATTCAATATTGGATATCCAATATTGAATATTGATTTATTTTTCCTGTTCAAATTTAACCTCCCCACCCACAATCGTCATCCTTACCTCTGTAGTTGGAATAGCCTCCGCTTCGCACGTCAATAAATTATTTGACAAGACCACAATATCTCCTAGTTTTCCAACCTCTAAACTTCCCTTACTTTCTTCTTCGAAAGCAGCGTAAGCATTTCCTAAAGTATAAGAATATAAGGCCTCTTCTCGAGTCATACTTTGTTCAGGAAAAAATTCCATACCGGTATCTTGTCGTTTTCTGGTAACAGAAGCATAGATGCTTGCTAGTGCACTGACATCTTCTACAGGAGCATCTGTTCCGTTTGCTACCACGACGCCTGCATCTAGTAGACTACGCCAAGGATAGGCACCAAACTTAGAACGTTCTACACCTAACCGACTGACCACAAAAGGCGCATCTGAAGTACAATGGATTCCTTGCATGGAAGCAATTACCCCCATTTTTTTAAACCTCGGAATATCTGCAGGATCGAGATGTTGTGCATGTTCAATTCTCCAGCGCCATTGATCTTTTTTAGGATGATTGGGCAAAAGTTCTTCAAAAATATTTAGTACCTCTTGGTTTGCACGATCTCCGATGGCGTGTACACATAATTGTAAATCATGTTTTACGGCAAGGCTCGCGATGTTTTGTACCTCTTCAATCGTAGTGGTATTTTGGCCTGTAAAATTTGGTTTGTCAGCGTATGGTCTGAGTAGCCAAGCGCCAAAAGAACCAAGTGCTCCGTCTACTTCTGTTTTGATAGCACGAACGGTGAAGAAATTATTTCCTGCATCGATGATCGGAAAATTGGCCAACTTTCCATTATCCATTTCTTTATAACTATGACGAACCATGGCCCAAAGTCGAAGATCTAATTCTCCTTTTTCAGCCATCTTTCGGTATCGTTCTATTTCAATAAAACTACTACCAGCATCTTGAAAAGAAGTGATTCCTTTAGCGAGACATTCCTGTTCAGCGAGCGTGATACCTTCTTCCCATAATGCTAGTTTTTCCTCCTCAGGAACCTTAGTAAGATAATCTTGATAGCTACCAGAGATCACCTTCATTGCCCGTTCTTCGAATACGCCAATGGCATTTCCATTATTGTCTCTTACGATTTCTCCACCCACTGGATTGGGCGTTTCGGTGCTAACACCTGCCGTTGCCATGGCTGCTTTATTTGCAAATAAAGCATGGCCACTCGCATGATATAAGATTACTGGATTGTTGGGAGAAACGGCAGATAGTTGGTCATGAAATGGATATCCATGTATTTGTTGGTCGAGTGGCGTATCCCATTTTTCTTGATGCCATCCACGACCTTCGATCCAAACACCTGGTTCGAGGGTAGCTGCTTTTTCAGCTACTTGATTGACGATTTCTTGCCAGTTTTTAGAAGTTAGAAAATTAAGATGAATAAGACTTTTTCCAAGATTACTAAAGTGACCATGTCCTTCAATAAATCCCGGCATGGCAAATTGACCGTTAAGATCGATAGATTTTTTAGCAGTATTCTGATATTTTTTTACGAGTTCTGGACCGCCTACTTCAGCGATTCGACCATCTGTTATTGCGAGTGCACTAGCGCTGGGTTGATCTGGATTAATGGTAGCAAAATTTCCGTTGAAGAGGAAAAGATCTGCTTCGAGATCAGAAGAATCTTTACAACCAAAAAATAGCAGGAAGAAAAAGAGATAAATGAATTTTTTCATGAAGTTGGTTTTATAAAATACGAGGTAGAAATGCTGAATGACTTATTTTAATTTTTTATTTCGTTCTAATGTTTCAATAAATAACGTCCAAAAATCTTCATAAGGAATTGTTTCAATACTAGCGCTTTTCCAATTTGAATTATTTTCTTTATGGATCACTAATTTTTTTAGATAGGGAGCAGCGTGTCGCTGAACAGCAACGGGATGGAAGTTATGTTTTGGAATGAGTAAGATCATTCTTAGAAAACAGGTAATTCGGAAACTATCTTCTTTTCGCAAATATTTTTGATCGTAAGCTTTGAGATTATCTACTCGGTCAATGATAGTTCCGTGATCTTTTTTCATTAACAATAATAATAACTGAACAAATAGGATTAAGGTATTTGTTCCTTTTTTATCTTTAGAAAAAGCAGGAAGATCATTGATGAATTTGGTGATTCTAATCTTTGATTTTACCGGATAGGTAGGTTCTGTTTTTTCTAAGGTTACCAAGATATAGTAAAGCATTTCAAAGATGGTGAAATTTTCTTTAAAGAAATTGATAGGTGATTTATCAATCTTATGCTCTTTAAAAAGCGCTAGTGCTTCTCCCAGATACTGGTAATTTTGAGTTGTCAAGCATAAGATAGCATAATAATAGACACTAGCTAATTTATTGAAATTAGTTAGTGTGTTATTTTTAAGTCTAGAAAAAATTATTGATTTACCTTGCTCAAATTCTTTTAGAGAAATATGCGCCTCCATCATAGTACTATAAAAAATATTTTCAAGATTTGGACGATTAAATGGAGTCATCATTTCAAGACCTTCTTGACAATATTTGATGGTGCCAGGAATATCATGATTAATCAATCGTTCATGTAAATAGATATGGTAGGTATAATAAATAGTTAAGGGAGAGAAATGCGTTTTTATGGTTTTTATTTTTTCTAAACCAGCAGTTAAGTATGCTCTTACTTGCTCTATTTCAGTTTTAGGGTTTGCTGTTAACATACCATATCTAGCGGTGATTCCACCTAGCTCTACTTCTGTGTTTAGATATTCTTGAAAGTATTTTACCTCCATATCATATTGATGAAATTTTTTATGATCTCTTCGATTGGAAGCATAAGTCCTTAGGAGGACTGATAAACTTAGCCCAGCATAAGGATTATAGGCTGCTTTTGCTTTAGTAAGGGTAGATTTTGCTAATGAATAGGCTAGTTTTCCTTCTCCTAATTTGCTTAAAATTCTACAGATAATCGTTAGCTGATTCACAAAAAAATAATCTCTTTCTATCCGTGAGGTAAATATCTTTTCGGGATCTATTAATAACAAGCTATGTAATAGCCTATTTTGTAAGCGATATTTTAGTCTTTTAAAATTTATATGACTAGCATCTGTTCCATAAAGGGCTTTTGCGGCACTATCTTCATCTTCAAAGCTACCATCACTAAAGCCTTGAACTAATTTGGAGGTTTTAGATTTCTTGTTGGTAGGCAAACCTGTATTATTCCGATAGTGAGTCCGGTGCTGATTTAGTACCCTAATCAAGTTCTTTAGCATTTCCATAATCTAACCAAAGAAACAAAATTTCCTTCAATCAGATGGTACAAAGACTTGAAAAGCTTTCTAATATATAGAAACTACTAATTAACTCTGGTGTTCGATAGGACTTAAAATCGCCATTATTCGATTATATAATTCGTGTGGTTTGAAAGGTTTTGATAAATAATCATTCATTCCAACAGAAAGACATTTTTCCTCTTCTGGTTGAGAGGCATTGGCGGTAAGTGCCAAAATAGGAACGGAACTGGTCGCTCTAATTTTTTCAGAAGCAACTATTCCATTCATGACTGGCATTTGAATATCCATCAGAATGATATCGTAATCATTTTTTTGATACTTTTCTATCGCGATTAGTCCATTATCTGCGATGTCAACCGATACTTGATCGGACCATGAAGTAAGGACTTTTTTGGTAGCAAGTTGATTTAAAAAATGATCTTCTACCAATAGTATGCGTAGCGGAGAAGTTGGGATGTCTCCTTGCATCTTTAGCGGTTGTTTAGCGACCTCTACTGGAATGGTAATATTGAAAATAGTATCTGCATTATCTGTTGATTGGAAAGACAAATTACCATTGATGATTTTAATCAATTTAGTAACAATGGCCATACCAATAATCAGTTTCTTCTCCTCGTCTTCTTCTGGATTATAGATTTCGAGAATCTTTTCTGCAGCATGTAAATCTTTAATTTCTTCTTCTCCTAATTTTAATCCTTCACTTTGTAACGAAAAGATTAACTCATAATTTTTTGGAGAAGTCTTTTGAGCACTGGCTTTAAATGATAAACATTTTTCTTTTTCCGTTTTAGCAATTAAAAAGTCAATTAAATTATAGAGAATTTGAGTGATCTTTTTGGTATCACTAATAACTTTATTTGGAATACTTTCATCAATGAGAAAATCCAATTCAATATTGGCAGTTTCGGTTCTCATTTTTACAACTCTCTTCATGCTTTCCATGAACGCAAGAATTTCAAAACTTTCTTTTTCCGCTTCAATTTTATCAGAAACCAAAACTGAGAAATTCATCAAGTTATTGATCATAATCGACAGATCATCTACCGAGGTTTTTAAACCATCAATTAACTCTGTTTGATCTGGAGAAATTTCTGTTTTTTCGATAAGAAACAATAAATTGATGACAGAAGATAAAGGTGTTCTAATATGAAAACTAATATCCGCCAATGCTTCATCTTTGATCCTACTGGCTTTCGTGTTGATATTTTTTTCAATGATTAATTCTTCCGTTATCTTTTGTCGGGTAATATCTTGTAAGGTACCAGAGAGGAATAACTTTTGACGTATTTCATCAAAATTCATTTTAGCCTGAATCGAAATATGCTTGATAGAACGTCCCTTAATAATGATTCGATGCGTCAGATGATGCAGCTGACCATCTTTAGTAGCTAACTCAAAAAAGTCTTGAACTTTTGCTTTGTCTTCTGGATGTGTATAATTAATATAATCCGAAAGGGTCGGGACCATACTATTGAGTGGAAAGCCAAAGATGCGGAAAATCTCATCTGCCCATAACATTTTGTTATCAACAATATTCATTTCCCAATTTCCAAAGTTGGCCATTTCTTGAGCTTCCACAAATCGCTTTTCACTAATCGCTAATTCTCTGGCAGTGGCCTTGATTTTTTGATTGTTGGTCACACGATGTAAGGCGTAACGAATAGAACGTCCAAGAAGTTTTCCATCAAATTGACCTTTGACCAAATAATCCATTGCTCCAGCTTTGATTGCCTGATTGCCAATCAATTCGTTATTTGTTCCAGTCATGATAATGACCGGTGTATCAGGACAACGTTGTAAAAATGAAGTGAGGGTTTTAAACCCAGTAGAATCTGGAAGTGAAAGATCTAAGAGAACCATAGATATTTCTTGGTTCTCGATTAAGGCCGCACCTTCAAAGAGCGTAGGTACCGTATATAGTTCATAGCGAATAGAGGATGACTTCAGCATATTGCTGATCAACCGAATATCGCCTGGATTATCTTCAATTAATAGAAGATGTAGGGTAGTATTAACATTCATAAAGTGGAGGCTTTTACTACAACGTTCTTATTTGGTATTTTGGTAGAATCTAGGGAATCATAGATGGCAAGATCGCTGTAGTCAGCCAAAAATCCTCAATCTTTTGTATAATGTCAAAGAATTTATCAAAATCGACAGGTTTATTCAAATAACAATTTACATGCAAGTTATAACTCTTAAGAATATCCTGATCTGCATCAGAAGTTGTTAGAACTATAATTGGGATCCTTCTTAGATTATCATCGTTTTTTACCTTTTCTAACACTTCTCGACCATCCATCTTTGGTAGATTTAAGTCTAATAGAATTAGATCTGGACTTTTCTTGTCTTGATATTCCCCCTTTTTATAAAGATAATTAATAGCTTCTACACCATCCATTACAACATCTAAGTTCACATTTTTGCGACCTTCTTTAAATGCCTCTTGGGTTAATCTGACATCACCAGGGTTATCCTCAATTAAGAGAATTGTAATGGTACTTTGACTGTCATTCATATTATTAATTTTTAACTATGATACGGAGCATTGCTAAAGAGGTTACGTAGGAAGAATTATTAAGTTTTTTTTACTGATCTCATTCGTTAACTTTGCCCCAAATTGAACATATTATCGAAGCTATCTAAAATCCATCTTTATGCTATCAGTAGAGCATCTACAAGAATTATTCCTTAAATATTTAAAAAAAGAGTTATTTGATCAATCTCCTATAGAATTATATGAGCCAGTCAATTATATACTTCAATTAGGAGGGAAACGTTTACGGCCTGTATTGCTATTGATGGGAGCTAATCTTTTTTCTGAAGATATAGATCATGCACTACCAGCAGCTTTGTCCATCGAAATTTTCCATAATTTTAGTTTAGTTCATGATGATATTATGGATGAAGCACCATTGCGGCGGGGACAGCCTACGGTGCATATTAAATATGGCCAGAATGCAGGTATTCTTTCAGGTGATGTGATGTTGATTTTAACTTATCAATACCTTAACCAGCTAAAAGACCCAAGTAAATTACCTGCTATCTTGAAGATTTTCAATCAGTTAGCAGTAGAAGTTTGCGAAGGACAACAGTATGATATGAATTTTGAGACGCAAGATTCAGTTGAAATTGCTGCGTACCTTAAGATGATTGAACTAAAAACTTCTGTTCTGATTGCTGGAGGTCTTAAAATGGGAGCATTGATTGGAGGGGCTGATGAGGAAGATGCCAATGAGCTTTATGAGTTTGGTCGGAATATTGGAATTGCCTTTCAATTACAAGATGATATTTTGGATACATTTGGAGACCCAGAAAAATTTGGCAAAAAAGTAGGCGGTGATATTGCTCAAAATAAGAAGACCTTTCTATTATTATCCTCAATGGAACAGGCTAAAGGCAAAGATAGGGTAGATCTAATGGCTGCATTATCAGAAAATACTGATCCAGCTCAAAAAATTAAAACAGTAACCAGTATCTATCGAAAACTAAAGGTCCAAGAACAAGCTACGGAGTTGATGGAAGATTACCTACAAAAAGCATTTGTCCACCTTGATAGAGTAAAAGTCGAAAGTACGCGTAAAATTTTATTGAAAAACTTAGCTAATCAGTTGATGATGAGGGAGATATAAAAAAGGAGCAACCACATTAATGGTTACCCCTCACACTATGAAACACTATATTTTTCGGCAATAGCCGCTTTAATTATCTTTTGGTTCTACTAAAATATACAAATAAATGCTAATTTCAAAATTTAATAAAAAAACCTATAGGATTATAAATAATGTGTAAATGTACATTGTTGCATTCATTTTTCCAAAAATATTTTTCCAGACCACCAATTTTTTTCAATAATTGCATTATTCTTTACGTAAAAGTTTAAAGCCGGTTCATTCCAATCCAAAACCTGCCATTTGACCATGACCGCTTTTTTTTCTTTAGCTACTGCTAAATAGGCGTCAAAAAGTAATTGACCAACTCCTTTTTTTCGATAAGCCTCTTTTACTACAAAATCTTCTAGATATAGCATTTTTCCTTTCCAAGTCGAATAACTCATATAATATATAGTCGTTCCAACAACTTTTTCTCCATCAAGGGCAACATTTGCCTCAAATATGCCTTCTGCAAAGTCATTTTGGTAATCTTTTAAGGTAGCAGTTACCGCTTCCGGCTCTTTTTCATACACCGCTAACTCTTTAACAAGACCATAAATCGCCTCTAGGTCCTCTTTTTTGGCTTTTCGGACAGTAATTTCACTCATAATTGGCTCTTAAAATATTAAAATACATTGCTGAAAAATAAATATAAATTCTCTTTTGAATTTCACCTAAATAGTCTTATCTTTGCATTCGTTTTGGAGAGAGGTGGATGATGAAAATCAAAAAAACACTATTTCCTTTAAAAAAACACAATTTACACCTTATTTAAAAAGGTGTTTAAATATTCATTAAAAAGAAAAGATTAGACTGTATGCCGACTATTAATCAACTTGTACGTAAAGGCAGAAAGAAAATTGTAGAAGCTAGTAAGTCTCGTGCCCTTGATGCTTGCCCTCAAAAACGAGGTGTTTGTACTAGAGTATATACTACTACTCCTAAGAAACCGAACTCTGCCCTACGGAAAGTAGCTAAAGTTCGTCTCACTAATGGTATTGAGGTAATTGCCTATATCCCTGGTGAAGGTCACAATCTACAAGAACACTCAATTGTACTTATCCGTGGAGGTCGTGTAAAAGATCTACCTGGTGTACGTTACACAGTTGTTCGTGGTGCATTAGATACTGCGGG
>CALKJE010000298.1 GCA_937995675.1 uncultured Saprospiraceae bacterium | reverse complement strand
ATTGTATGAATAATAATGGAGGTATTGCTGTAGGTAAAATTAGTTCGATAAGTGGGCGTGAAGTAAATGGAGTCGAATATGCAGATTATTTTTATGAGATATCAAACGAAAAATCAGAGAAGGTGCGTTATACCAATTCCAGTTTGATAAAAGGTTCTAAAGAGGAAAGAAAAAAAATAGTTGAAGGTAAGAGATTTATTGTTATTTATTGTAAAAAATTACCTAGGGTAAGTAGAATGCATTTTGGCTTCCCAACTGAAGCTGAGATTGGAGTTGATTTAAGCTTAGAGTATAATATTGATACTATCAAAACTAGTTTTATTGATCTCTAATTTTTTCGTATAATATATTGATGTTTGACCTGAGATAATAAAAAAAATAACGACTTTTGAGTCAGACAAATTCAAAGCTGATAACTCAAGGTGTTAAAAACAAAATCTATGTTCCCGCGAACCATTCTATTACTAATCCTAGTTTTCCTAACCAATCCGCTGTTGGCTGAATATTCTATTAAAGGAAAAGTCAACATCAATGAAGCGTGGCAACCCAAAATATTTTTAGCGGCGGTTAAAAAATTAAGTGATTATTATCGGACCAGTCCCGACATGATTTTGGATACAGCTCCTATTCAAAGCGATGGAAGTTTTGAATTAAAAGGTAATAATCTTCCCAACGAAAAAAGGTATTATCGATTGTATTTGATGAAAAAACAAAACAATGATTATGATGCCTGTTTGTATGTCGGAGGAGATGATCATAATTTTGTCCATGTCTTATTAAAAGAAGGAGATGCCATCGAGATTTATGCAAGTAATGAATCCGTGGCACCTTTTGGCTCTTATGAAATTCAAGGAAATAAGGACAATCAATTGATGCATGATTTAGCCGATATCGTTTTCCCTAGTTTCTATTTTCATAGAATAAAATTTCCAACCGAACTTAAATTTACAGAAGATAAATTTTATACAGATTTAAAAAAGTTTTCAGATACCTGTACCAGTACGTTGGTGGCTTTAGCTGCCATTAATAATACGGATTTTGACGAGTATTATGACGCCGATCCTATGTTCTACGAGAACTTTGGAAAACGCTTAAAATCCGAATTGCCTAATTCTATTTATACCAAAAATTATCTCCTAAAAATTAGATATTATGCCAATGAAGAAATAAGCAACCCTACTTGGATCAAGCTATTGTTAGGACTACTTTTTTTAGGAATAATAGGATTGTCTTGGAAATTATATCAAATGCATCAACGCCTAGCAGCACTGCAAAATACACCAGCCGCTCCACCTATATCCGTACCCATCGAAGAGTTGTTAACCCAAAAAGAAAAGGAAATTCTCCAACTCATCAGTGCCGGAAAATCTAATAAAGAAATCGCCAGTGATCTATTCATTGGATTGAGTACCGTCAAAACCCACATTAATAAAATTTACTCAAAAATCGGCGCCTCAAATCGAAAAGAAGCACAAACCCTTGCAAAAGAAGTCTTTAAGTAAAGAAGCCTTTTTCTAAAAAAGATGATCAAATAACCGATCTAAGCCCTGAATATTCCCTATCCATTATTGAGCCTGCTATAAAGCTAACCAACCAAATATTTCGATTATTATTCGTATTTATTTTGCGATAAAAGGTATACACGATAAAGATATACACGAAAGAAGGTCTTCCGAATCAAGTTCGGAACAGGTCCTGCGTCTACCGCTATGGCGGCACAAGTTCTGCGCGACCAAAAAAACACAATAAAAGATATACACGATAAAGGTATACACGATAGCAGTGTCTCTGCGCCTTTGCGTCTTTGCGTGACAAAACACTTTTCAAAGCCCTCCCACTAACAATAACCCCAACCCAACCCAATTTTACACAGGCTCTAAGGGGGTCTAGACCCTTTTTCCACTCCCTTCTACCTCTTTTTTCCATCCCTTTTTACTATTAAGTCGATATTTTCTCCCCTATGTTTGTGAGGTAAATCGTTGGATGCTAAAATCCAATTTCTCTTAACCCATAAATGTTTCCCTATGAAAAAGAATGTCCTCTTTGCCTTTTTAGGCCTTGTATTTTTATCCTTAGTAGCCTTTAGTCTTTCGTCCAAGAAAGCAGAAGTTAGCGAACCAATTAGTACCACAGCCATCAAATGGTACACCCTTGAAGAAGCGATCCAAGCCAATCAAAAATCTAAGAAAAAGTTCCTCATTGACTTTTATACCGACTGGTGTGGCTGGTGCAAAGTAATGGATAAAAAGACCTTTCAAGATCCAACAGTGATTAAGTATTTAAATGAAAATTTCTATGCCGTAAAATTCAATGCAGAGCAACAAGAATCGATTAGTTTTAAAGGCAAAGAATATGAATTTATGCCAGGTGGTAGACGAGGAATTCACAGACTTGCTTATACCTTGTTAGATCGACAAGCCAGTTATCCTTCCTTCGTTGTTTTAAATGCTAATTTGGATCGAGAAAATATCATTAAAGGATATAAAACGCCGGAGCCTTTTTTATCGCTTTTAGGAAAATAGAGAAACGGTTCCTTTAAAGTGTGTCAGCGCGTTGGCTTTCCTTTATAGCCTGTCCCGAGCATCGTCTCGGGAAATAAAAGGGGCGGGCTGGCAAATGATACACTTAATAGCAATGTCCCCAAAAAAGGGCTGTAAAAATAAGTCTTTATTTATCATCGAAGCCAGAGCTTTGGTTCTTTATACCTAGCTCTGGCCGATTTAATTTTAAATCAAAGTTAATTTAAAGAACTTGGAAGAGTTGGAGAAGTAGTGTTTATTATTGACCCTGTTGTAACACCCCGAATCTAAAAAAATCCAAAAAAACACCACCCTAATGCGGCAACTTCCCTCTCACCATCCCATAAACATACGTTCCCAAAATTGCACTTCCGATCACCAAGAGAATCGCCCAGACACCTTGTCCCAATAACGTAAACATAGGACCAGGACAAGCACCTGTCATCGCCCAACCTAATCCGAAAATAGTTCCTCCAATTAGGTAGCGAGGAATACTCATATCTTTTGCTTTTATCTTGAGTGGGGCTCCTTCGAGGGTTTTGGTTTGGGTTCTTTTTAAAATCGTAAATAGGATCGCTCCTAAAACAACAGCCGTACCTATAATTCCATACATATGGAAACTTTCAAATCGAAACATCTCCTGAATTCTAAACCAAGAGACCGCTTCTGACTTGGTCATAATTATTCCAAATAAAATTCCAAGAATAAAATATTTCAACAATTTCATAAAATAGTTTTTTTAATTTTTTAGAATCTAAGGATAGCGGGAAGAATAATCCAAGCCATTAATAATCCACCAATAAAAAATCCGATAACCGCAATCAGAGAAGGAACCTGTAAATTAGAAAGTCCGGTAATCGCATGTCCGGAAGTACAACCTCCTGCATATCTAGTTCCGAATCCAACCAAGAATCCGCCACCGATTAGTAGGATTAAATTTTTAAAAGACCAGATGTTTTCAGGACTGAAAATTTCTTTAGGAACAAATCCTCTTCCCTCCGCAATCGTTTGAGGTACCTGGATGCCAATACTTGTTAAATGTGTTTGTGTTGCCATCGAAATTTTAACCGGTTCGGGACTACCCAAAAAGGTCACAGCAAGATAACCACCGACTACCGCTCCACTGATAAAAACTAGATTCCAAATTTGTTTTTTCCAATTATATTCAAAAAAACTACAGTGGTTTCCTGCTCCTCCCATCGCAAGGATCGTTCTTAAATTAGAGGATACGCCAAATTCTCCACCAAACAAAAGCAGTAAAAACATCACAAAAACAATGGCCGCACCAGAGATAGACCAATGCCA
>CALKJE010000297.1 GCA_937995675.1 uncultured Saprospiraceae bacterium | reverse complement strand
GCTGTTGTCTGGATCGATGGCTTGAGTTCTTTGTATTTACAACAGTAGGCTTGCATGTCTTCCGGCATGCATGCCTACTTAAACGTAGATTTAAGGACAGCGTATCTACAGCAGGAGCTGTAAACTAACAGCTTGGTTTTGAGGTTTTGTTTGAATAGAAAAAGTAAGATGTTCTTGCAAATCAAACCCTCGCCTAGCCAACATTTTTTTGAAACCGAAAGAATTACTTTTGTTTTAAAAAAAAAAGTATGTCAAACACAGGAATCATAACAAAAACCAGTAATCAAAATTTTCAAGACACCTATACCAAACTAAAAGGTATCATTCATAATAATCCAAACTTGAAAATTCTCCTTGAATTGGATCACCAAGCAAACGCAGCTTCCGTAGATCTTACCTTACCTCCAACAAAAATCATTTTCTTTGGAAATCCTAAACTTGGCACACCTTTGATGCAGTCCGGAACTTTGACAGGATTAGATCTCCCTTAAAAAATATTAGTCACCGAACGAAATGGCGTTGTCTCCATATCTTACAATGATCCTAATTATCTAAAAGACCGTCACCAAATTACAGGACAAGACGAAGTCTTACAAAAAGTAATAACTGCATTGGATAAGATTACTAGTGCTGCTTCGGAAGCGTAATGTTTTGAAATAGAATTACTGCGTTTTTTCCTCATTATAATAAAGTTCTACCACATCCGTAACGCCCCAGAGCTGCAATAATTCACAATTGTGTTTTGAGGCATATTTGTTAGTGATGGTATCCCAAGTCAGGACAGAGCAGTGGCGGGGAATCTTAACTTCTTGGGTGGTGGCTTGAGAAATAAGGGTCAGCATTTCCTTTTCACAATCATGTTTGCCAAAATTAGGACGATCTGCAATCATAAAATATATTAACACAAAAGAAACGCCAGCTAAGAAAAAACGCTTAGCGCGATTTTGATAAGCTAGTAGTAGGTATCGAGAAGAGGAAGCAAAACAAAAAATCAAAGCAATAGAAATCGGCATCATCGTATCATAACTGATGATCAGCGGCCGATATTCACGATAACCACCAAAAGGTAATAATAGGATGTAGATCATAGAAAGGACCGCAATCCACTTGAACAAACGACATTTAAATGCTGCTTCTTTGTCTTGAAATTTAGATAATAAAAAAGTGTTTAGTATACAAAATCCAAGTAACAG
The DNA here is from genome assembly GCA_937995675.1 of uncultured Saprospiraceae bacterium. Lineage (GTDB taxonomy): Bacteria > Bacteroidota > Bacteroidia > Chitinophagales > Saprospiraceae > JALZUU01. The sequence goes on along the minus strand of CALKJE010000297.1, from coordinate 5,042 downwards.
GGGAAAGGCCAATTTTGTCGTCAGATGCTTTAATAATCCCTTACCCATTAGCTGGTATCGCTCGCTTAAAGGAATCGTTACATTGTCAACATTATAAGTGCCCAAATAAAAAGAATACAAACTCAATAAAATAGTCAAAACGCCTATCACCGTAAGGCCACGTGGCATTTTAAAAACGCCATCCTTTAAATTGGAAATGATACTTTGCTGTTTTGAAAAATCGACACTTCTCAAAAACCAACAAAAAAGTATAGTCGGAAGGATTATTAAAACCAATGGCGGAACTAAGGGCCCGTTCAACACAATAAAAATACTCAGACCAATCCATAATAATTGCATCCACTTCGATGCTAGCATCGACTTTTTATGTATCGCCTGTTGATAAAAAGGAAGCAGAAATAATAAGTATAAAACTAAATTTAAACTATAACTAATCGTATAAGTAATGGACCTGAGCAATAATCCCAAATAGGCATTAAACTGGGTGTTTTGGATAAAGGGAAAAATTAATAAGGTCGTCCATAAAAAAGATAAACTCCTAGACCAAATACCTCTATTAGCATAAATAGCCAAAAGCCAAATAAATCCAATCTGAATCAATAATTTTAGGATAGCGCAGGAAATATATATACTTTCAATCGGATCAAAAAATGCCTGTAATGCGAGCGGAACTTTTTTAAAATATTCAGATTGTACCAGATGAGCAAAATAGCGATTAGGGTTAGGATAATGCTTCCCTTCTAAGATAACTTTCATCCCAAAGGGATCACTTAAAACCTCTTTATAGCTTAACGTGATCCGAGCTACATCACCATCTATCACTTCGCTATAATGCTGTAGGAAAGAATATCCAAGGTCAACGGTTAGCATAACGACTAATATAAGGTAGAGCCAACGTTTGGAGGAAGAGGGAGAGATGGACATGTATTTAAGTGGGGTTGATGTTAGGGCTAAAAGTATACCTTTTTATTTTAAAATAAGTAGAATGTTTTTTAATATCGTCATTCGATTTTTTTTCTATGAAAAATATTAAAATGAATTAAAATTATTGATCGCTATAATGCTTGCCTGATTTTTTTTCGGGTCTAACAGGTAGTACAGCAAGTATTGCGAATATAAATAGAAATGATGAAGAGAGTTTAATAATTAGTGAGTTTTAATGTCAATTATAACAATCTATTACAGATATTTTTAAGTAATTTGCTGAGACAATTAATTTTATTTATTAATATAATAGTATTCTAACCATGTACACTAGATTTTTTACTTTTTTTCTGTTTTTCGCCTTTTCATTTTCTATCAATTTATCAGCACAAATTGATCAAAAAGAAGTAATATTTATTATTACCAATGGTGGTGATTCTATTCTTACTTCTAAGATTTTTTCTAGTAAAACCAATGAAGATCAAGTGACGTTTCTACTCAATGGAGCGCGAAAAACTTATCAGGCAAGCGAAGTAAAATCTTATTTCAAAAAAAGTAGAAGGTATAGTATTTTTATTAACTCAGAAGGTCAACATAAACTAGCTCAAATATTAGTAAGAGGAACCTATAAATTAGCAAGATCTTTTTCTGCGCAGGGAGATGAAAAATTTTACTTACTGGTGAACCAAGAATGGAAAAACCTCGACCCATATGCTTTCAGTCTCAATGAGTATTTAGTCACGCTTTTACCAGATCTAGATCAAATAATTGGGAATAAAAAGATTCATTATAATGCTCGTTCTTTAGGGAAAGCTATTTCAAAATATAGTAAAATTAAAAATCCGAGTTATCGTATATCTGGATATCCAGGCTATACTGATAAATTTAAATTTGGATGCCTAGGCACATTTGGAATGAAATCTATCAGTACCAATAATTTCTTTATTAATGACTTTAATAACTCATTTGGTTTCAATCTTGGACTGGGTGCAGAACTTTCCTATAGTCGATTGTTTAGTATGAAATTTCAAATAGTTTATGCACAGAATCGATGGAATAATACGCTAGAAATCTTACGATTAAATACAATTAATTTTGCTCCCCTTTGGAGTGTAGAGGTTTTTCGCCCTTCTCGTAACTTTGGTTTATCTGCATCAGTTGGTCCAAATTTTATCTTTGCGAAAAATTTAAAAATAGATGAAATAGATGATCGATATAATCAAGTTACAAAATTGAATCCAGTTAATATTGGTTATGATTTTCAAGTGGAGGCTTCTTTTGGTAGAAGTCTTGAACTGATATTGTCTTATCAATTTGATCCTAGTGTAAAAACGCTTAAAAGGGGCGTTACTGGTAGCCGTACGGTAAATCTTAGAATTAACACCTTCAGAGCAGGAATACTTTATTATTTTGTTAATTAGGCAATCACTACCGTTCTACCATCACAAGCCCAATCACTAGGCTTGAGTTTTTTGTATTTACAACTGGAGGCTTGCATGTCTTCCGGTAAGTTGGCCTACTGAAAGGTAGCTGTAAGGACGGCGTATCTACAGCTGGAGCTGTAAACTAACAGTTTGTTTTTTTGAGTTGTGTTTTATTGGAAAAAGGAAAATGGTGTGCAGATCAAACCCGCTCACTGCGAAGGTAATTTGGGAGTTTTAAACAACTTCAATTAGCAAAAAAATACTATCAAAAAACACTTTATGAATTTCCAGACAGCGGAATGGCAAAAGTTGGATTAAATTTCTTAAATTCCATCTCTAATAAAGATTAAAGACAAGACGACCAACTAACGTATCAAAAAAAATCTATGCTCCTCAGAATATTCCTACTCTTAACCATCCTAACACAAACCACCCTCGCTTTCGGCCAACAACAAAGGCTCGCCAACACTTATCACCGAGATGCTTTTTCCTTAAATGGCTATTGGCAATATATTGTCGATCCATATGAAAATGGATACTACAACTATCGGTATGAGCCCTTTGATCAACAATCCCAACCTTGGGCCAGCGCTTTTTTTCTGAATTCTAAACCAAAAGATAAGACGGATTTAATTGAATATGATTTTGACAAAATGGACAGCTTGTCTGTTCCTGGTGACTGGAATTCTCAAAAAGAAAATTTGTTTTATTACGAAGGAACCGTTTGGTATAAAAAGTCTTTTGACTTTGTAAAATCGGATGCGACCAATAAAGTCTTTTTATATTTTGGCGCCGCCAACTATAAAGCGGAAGTCTATTTTAATGGTAAAAAACTGGGAACGCACCTCGGAGGTTTTACACCTTTTCAATTTGAAATTTCAGAACTGATAAAAGACCAAGAAAATCATCTGATCCTTAAGGTGGACAATAAAAGAGTGAAAGAAGGCGTCCCTACGCTAAACACAGATTGGTGGAATTATGGTGGTATCACTAGAGCAGTGAAAATCATTGAAACACCCGAAACTTTTATTTCAAAATACCTAATCCAATTGGCTCCAAACGATCATTCCATCATCAAAGGAAATATCCAAATCACTGGAACTCAAAAGGCGAATAGGGAAGTGACCATTAAGATTCCCGAACTTGCTATTCATCAATCAATGAATACCTCAGATACGGGTTTTGGTAGCTTTGAAATAAGTTCTTCGAAGATAGAATTATGGTCACCCAATACGGCCAAATTATACCAAGTAGAAATAATTGCTGGGAAAGATACGATCACCGATTTGATCGGATTTAGAACCATCAAAACAAAGGGAACAGATATTCTATTGAATAATAAATCCATCTTTTTAAAAGGTATTTCTATCCATGAGGAAAGCCCCATTCGAGGAGGAAGAGCCAACTCTATGGAAGACGCAGAAGTGTTGCTAGGACATGCAAAATCCTTGGGTTGTAATTTTGTCAGACTGGCGCATTATCCACACAACGAGCATATGATCAGAGCGGCGGATAAATTAGGTTTATTGGTTTGGGAAGAAATTCCAGTCTACTGGACCATCGCATGGGATAACGAAAAAACCTATGCTAATGCTCAAAATCAAATTGCGGAAGTTATTGAAAGAGATAGAAATCGTGCCTCCGTCATCATCTGGTCGATGGCCAATGAAACCCCAACCAGCGCTGCTAGAAATGTATTTTTAAATAAGTTGGCCAAGTTTACCAGAGCGAAGGATAATTCAAGATTGATTAGTGCCGCCCTAGAACAAAAAAACTATAAGGACGATCCTTTTACCAGAACCATTTCCGATCCATTCGCAGAAGTGGTAGACATCTTAAGTTTTAATCAATACATAGGTTGGTACGATGGCACCATTGAAAAATGCCAAAAAATAAATTGGAAAATTACCCAAAACAAACCCGTAATAATTTCAGAATTTGGTGCCGGTGCAAAATTCGGATTGCATGGAGAAAAGCACGAAAGATGGACCGAAGAGTATCAAGAATATTTATACCAAGAGACCTTAAAAATGTTAGATCAGATAGAACAATTAAGAGGCGTTTCTCCATGGATTTTGATGGACTTTAAATCTCCTAGAAGAGTCCTCCCAGAAATTCAAGACAACTTCAACAGAAAAGGATTGATCTCCGAAAAGGGCGAAAAAAAGAAAGCGTTTTTTGTGTTGAAAGAATATTATGAGTCGAAAAAATGATTGGCAATACAGCCGAGCTGCATTACCAATCTTATACTTAGCTTAAAAGATATTTTGTTCCTTTTATTAATTCTATACAAAAGAAGAATGAGAAGGAAATTTTTCTAAAAAATCAGTAATAAACATTTCCCTATTTTAGTATATCCATAATTAACCCAACTTGCATACCTGTCAAAATAGAAGAAAATTTCATCTCCTGATAAAAGTCAGCGCCTTTATAATTTTGATATTTAAAATTAGAACGTATTTGAAATTTTAAGTGCTTATCTAATTGATAATTTAAGTATGGACTAAAATTATACGAAAGGAAAAAATCAGGTTTAAGTGATAGATTATTATCGGCACTTGGAAACTCAATTACTTCCAAATTACTGCTTAGTGATTTTCCTTTTTGAGATTGAATAAAATTCAAACCTATACCCAAATTAACTCCAAGTCCAAACCTTCCTTTTTGAATCTCTCCTCCTAGTAAGATAGGTAC
>CALKJE010000296.1 GCA_937995675.1 uncultured Saprospiraceae bacterium | reverse complement strand
TATGCGGACGGAACTTCTCAACTTTTTGAAACTTGCCGCGAAGGTCTTGTACTTTATGCAGAAGATACCGAACGGGTTCATTTTAAAATTATTTCTAATGAGTTTTTAGAAAATGAAAAATAGATAATCGAACCTCAATTTTAAAACTGCCTTCTGATCAATTAGAGATCTGAAGGCAGTTTTTTTTATGGAAGCTGTATAGAACTTTAAACAGCTTCATGATCTAAAATCAAAAGGTTATTTCCTCCAATCCCTTAATTTTTTCCGTATCTTTCCCGCCTAATCAAAATAAAGATATAATGAAAATTCAGTTTTGTGGTGCAGCGCGACAGGTTACCGGAAGTGCACACTTACTTACCCTTGATTCGGGATATACCATCTTAATGGACTGTGGTCTTTATCAGGGAAGGAGAAAAGATATGGCGGATTTCAATGCCAATTGGTATTTTAAGCCCGCTCAGATTGATTGTATGATTCTTTCGCACGCACATATAGATCATTGCGGACGGATTCCTAAGCTAGTGAAAGACGGTTTTGCCGGAGATATTATCTGTACCCACGCCACCCGTAGTTTGTGTGCCATCATGCTATTGGACAGCGCGAAAATCCAAGAACGGGATGCCGATTATTTTAATAAAAGACAATTAAAGAAAAGAAAGAAATCTCGAAAGCCTATGCGAAAGCCACTCTACACGAGTGATGATGTACCACAGGCGATGGGACAATTTGTTAGTAATAGCTACGATCGTTGGTATGAAATTAATTCAGAAGTTTCGGTCTTGTTTCGAGATGCTGGACATATCCTAGGTAGTGCAAGTGTCACGCTAAGAATCACCGACGAAGATGGTAAGGAAACGTATTTTGGATTTTCGGGAGATATTGGACGACCGAATCGACCAATTTTACGAGATCCAAAGCCGATGCCTGAGTTGGATTATCTGATTTGTGAATCTACATATGGTGACAAAGACCATGAAGGCAAACCTGCCGAAATAGAAAAATTCCTTTCGATTATAAAAAAGACTTGTGTTGAGAAAAAAGGTAAACTCATCATTCCCGCTTTTAGTGTAGGAAGAACGCAAGAGATCGTTTATATGTTGGATCAAATGGAAACAGCTGGGAAGTTACCCAAGATTCCAGTATACGTAGATAGTCCATTGGCCGTAAATGCTACCGCTATTTTTGGATCACATCCTGAATGTTACGATGATGATTTAAATGAATACTTATTGATTGACGATAATCCTTTTGGTTTTAATACCCTGACTTATGTACGTCAAGTAGAAGTTTCTAAATCTTTGAATGATTCAAAAGAACCAGCGATTATTATTAGTTCATCTGGAATGATGAATGCCGGTCGAGTGAGACATCATTTGTTTAACAATATGGATAACCAAAAAAACACCTTATTGATTGTGGGATATTGTTCACCGGATACACCAGGTGGAATGTTGCGAGATGGGATTGACAAACTAAAATTATTTGGAGAGTGGAAACCGGTCTTGATGGATGTTGAAATTATGGATTCATTTTCAGCACATGCCGATCGTAGTGAGATTTATGATTTTATAAAAAATCAAAAAAAGAAAATCAAGAAAATTTTCCTCGTACACGGAGAAATTGATCGACAAGAAGCACTGGTCAAATATTTAGGAAAGAAAGGATTTAAATCAGTAGCGATTCCTGATTTGGCAGAGACGGTGGAGTTGTAAAGAAAATTTAAAAGAGACTCGAAATAAAACCCTCGTTGAGAGGAACGTTAAATTTTCCTTCCGGATTTATGCAGGAAGAGCGCGCCGCAGGAAGCGAACTGACTAAATAAATACGGAATTAAAGAAAATTTAAAAGAGACTCGAAATAAAAAATATCCCGAATTTTATCTTTAGATAAAGTTCGGGATATTTTTTTAGAGTGGTAAATGTTTAATAACCATCAATGATTATTCTTTTCTAATTAAATTCAATTTCCCAGAATCACCGAACAGTTCACGAGACCGTTTATTATACGCCATGGCTGCTTCTTGAGCGGTAGCGTAGACACCGATATGCGTGGTTTGTTGATCGATAGAAATGACTGCTCGGAATTTTCCATTCTCTTCATAGACGCCCGTGTATCCAGTTTTACTGGTAGTTCTACGAGTTCTACTAGCCGTAGCGCGAGAACGCCATTCTAAGTTTTCTAAACGACAATCGAGCTTGTTGCCATTTTTTGCACCGACTAAATTGTGGAGTTTGTTTCGTTGTTTACTGAGAAACTTTTCTCCAACGAGACGATGGAGATAAATCGTTTCTGTTTTGTAAGTTTTGTTTTTCTTGTTAGAAGTAACTTTTTGAAAAACAGCACATCCGCTAGAGTGACGGCGGAGGTTTTCGATGAAATTCATTTTTTTTAACCTTGGCTCTTTGGAGATTGCTTTGAGCACTTTTTCGTCAATTAATACGTTTTCATCTGAATTTTTTAAGGCAATTTTCTTGACCATAAACATTGTTTTTTGCGGCCTGATTGTTTTCAGGATTGGTACACTAATAAATTGTGTTTTTTATACACAGTTATTTTTTCTTGTACAAAGCAAAAAACGTGAGCGAAGCCTAACATCCTAAAATTGAGATTGCTTGATGCTAGCGTATCAAACGCTTTTTAATGTAGTAGTAGGAAAAAAGAACAAATAGAAAAACATGAATTTATTATTGAACTATTCCTAAGGAACGATGATATCACCATTCCTAAATACCTGATAGAAAGTAACAGGCCATTTGGTTAATTTTTCTAAAGATAAAAAAAAAATAACATTACTACTAACAATGAATTAATTTTTTGATTTTCATCTTGAAATTATTTAAATCTACTAACTGGCGTTTATCAGACGCTTCTATGGTTAATAACTGTTAAATTAGCGTAAATACCCTTACTTTTGGATACTATTGCAAGAGCTTGTCAAAATCTTCATAATTGTGCGAAATTGAGGAAATTTTATTTCTGAATGAAGCAAAAAACACAGACGATGCCAAAGCATCCTGCGTGAGCTTGTGCCAGTGGCACAAAGGCTTTTTAATGAAATGCAGAACAAAATTTACCAATTGCAGTCAATTGATGAAGGTTTAGATAAGCTCTAAGTCGTTAATTAGTTTGAAATGGCGAAATCACAAACAATGAAAATAAATAGACTTTTTCTTTTGGCATTGGTCCTCAGTGCACTTGTTAATTCTGGATGTCAAAAACTGGAAAATTTAGACAAGTTAGAGGTCACAGGTATTGATGCGGAATACGCAATCCCTTTATTATCAACTAGTTTTGAGATGGGAGAGGTGCTAGATAATTTTGATGAAAACTCTAGTGTGTTCTTTGATGAAAACGGACAAGCGATTCTTCGTTATTTTGGTGACTTTACTTCTAGTGGAAGTGATGACATTTTTGCAGTATTAAGTATTGTGAATAATATTCCTATTCCGTTACCAGATCCGGTTTCCGCTTTACCCTTTGCTGCACCGAATGGCGTAACCTTAGATTATGCGGATTTAAAAACAGGTGGATTTCGATATTTTTTTACTTCTGATCACGAAGAAGATATAACGGTTACCGTCTCTATTCCCTCTCTTACTAAAGATGGAGAAATTTTTTCACACTCCATTGGTACTTCTCCTTATGTAGGTACCACTCCTGTCGCGGGAGGATTATTATCTCCTGTTGATTTGGCGGGATATAGACTTAGTGTACCGGATGATTCTATTTATGTAGAATATCATGCTTTCCGTGAAGTGAGCGGGTTTGCAGATACGCTAAAAGGGTTTGCAGTGATTTTTAGTGATGTTACGGCGTCCTTTATTCAAGGATATCTAGGAAATCAAGTTTTTGAATTTGAAAGAGATACCATCGAAATTGATTTCTTTGAAAATTGGACAGAAGGAACCCTTCGATTTGAAGATCCAACGATTAATTTTTTAATTAAAAACTCATTCGGTTTTCCAGTCAGATCTTCCATTAATGTTTTAGATGTCGTTTCTGTTAACGATGAAATATTTCCGTTGTCGAGTCCTTTTATTGAGGCGGGAGTTGATTTTGCTTATCCCGAACCGGATGAAATAGGCTGTATTAAAGAAACTAACTTTTCATTTAATAACGAAAATTCCAATCTAGTAGATTTGTTAGAAGCCGTTCCTAAAGCAGTCGACTATGATATTGATGGACTGACCAATCCTGATGGAAATACCGCGATTCGTGGTTTTATGACGGATTCGAGTTTATTATCGGTACAAGTCGAAGTAGTGCTACCAGTTTTTGGGGCAGTATCAAACTACAATGTATTCGATACGATTAAAGTAGAACGATTTGATTTTGATGTAGACTTCGAAGAATATGGAGATGTAGATTATGCAGAGTTTAAATTGTTTTCTGAAAACAATATTCCACTAAATATTGATTTGCAATTATTTTTTGCTGATGAGAATGAGCGTATTATTGATTCTTTGTTTACCGAAATTGCACCCGTTGTCACGGCAGCTACCGTGGATGAAGACGGGAACACATTAGAACAAAGCACTGAAGAAGCGTTTGCTAGAGTAACCGAAGAACGCTTTGAAAGAATTAAAGCAGCACGCAATCTATTCTTGAGAGCACGTTTTTCTACGCCTGAAGCAGGAATGCGTTCTGTTCGAGTTACCGCAGATCAAGATGTAAAAATAGGTATGGGGTTAAAAGTAGGAGTAACCCGTTAAGGAATGTTGACTAAATTACTACTTATGCGAATCAGTAGTTGAAAATAAATATATGAATTATTGAAGCATCATATTCCAATTGAGTCTATTGTAGGATTGCTTCTTGCTGCTCGCTATTTGCCCTCTTCATTCGCGATAGAAGAGGGCAAATAGCAAGAAGCAAGCGGCAAGAAGCATATTCTTAAGCCTTTTTTTATTGTTAAACAGAAATTTAACCTCTGATTCGCATTACTTCAATATTTAAACAGCTGCCCTCAAAAATGAAAAAATATTTACTACTAACGGCATGCTTCGTTATTTCGATTTTTAGCGTTACCGCTCAAGACGAATTATCGTTGCATTTTATGCCCGACAATATTGCTGCTGCTCGCACCAATCCGGCTTTATTACCTGATAGTAATCTTGTAATTGGCTTGCCGAATGTTGGTTTTAATCTATATCATAGCAGTGGAAATTTTAATGATATATTTCAAGACAATCCAAATGGAGGATTAAATATTGACTTTGGTAAATGGATTGGAGCATTAAGTCCTGAAAATGAACTGGTTACTAATTTAGAAATAGAAACATTGTCCTTTTTTCTAAGAAAAGGCAAACTTGGCTTTCAAGTGAATCACGAAGTTCGATTTCATAGTTCTTTCCTTTATCCAGATACTTATCCAAAATTAATTGGAGAGGGGAATGCACAGTATATTGGCGAAAGAGTAAACATCGGTCCAGATATTCAACAAGATGCTTATCATTCTATCGGACTAGGATTGTCTTATCAAATAAATAATAAAATTAATCTTGCCGTCCGTCCGAAAATTCTTTTTGGTATTGGAAATACAACAACGAAAAGAAAGGATGCTTATTTGGAAACTTCCGACGAATTTTATCAAACGACCGTCACGACAGATTATCAGCTAAACACAACGGGTATTCTAAAATACGACGTCAACGGTTTTGATTTCGATTTTGAATCGCTTAGTAAAGGATTTTCTTCCAATAGTGGATTTGCCTTAGATGTAGGAGTGCATATCAAACCAATTGATAAATTATCGGTCAATCTAAGTTGGATCGATGGCCTCGCAAAAATAAATTGGAAAAATAACACACAAATCCTTGAAAGTAAAGGCACCAAACTTTACGAAGGAGTAAAAATAGATTTCTCCGATATTCTACAAGGAGATAGTCTCAATCTGACCAATGTGACCGATACACTCAATTTTGATAATCTCTTTAACTTCACCTCTCGCGATGGAACCTATGATACGGAGCTTCCTTCTCGTATTTATTTTAGTGTTGGTTACCAATTGACGGAAAAACTATCCTTACACGGATTATTCTATAATGAAAATTTTCGAGGTAAAAACCGACAAGCTTATTCCTTAGGTGCACAAGCACAATTGCACAAAATGATCAATCTAGGCGTTAATTATGCCTATCGCTTTGAATCGGCGACCAATATTGGCCTAAATACCACCATTAAACTTGGTCCAGTACAAATCTTCGCCGCTACAGACAATATTATTCACGTCTTTCAGCCCTTCGCCGCCGATAATGTCAACGGTAGAATAGGGCTAAATCTAGTTTTTTAAATTTTTAAACTACTGGACATTTGCGGGTTTGTTGCTACTCCTTCAGGAGGCTGGGAGGCGGCAAATGGAAGAAATGTCCAGTTTTTTAAATTTTTTTTAAAAAAAATTACCAACTCAGGCAGCATAATTCCATTTCAGGGTATCTTCTTTATATACAACAATAAATATAAAGCTAATTTTTACGCTAATTAACTGATAATCAACGTAAAAGCGTCTAGAAGAAATGTGAGAAAAAGCAGTCTTATGAAAAAAATTATTTATTTACTAACCCTTGTCCTTGTTGTAGGATGCTATAAAGATGCGGATTTTTTCGTTCCTGATAGCGCTGAAGCAGAACAATTTGTCAAATCCGGATTTGCGGGTTTGGTGATCGACGAGTCGGGTACACCAATTAGTGGTGCTACGGTAGCTGTCGACAATCGACAAGTACAAACGGATATCAACGGTGTATACTTTTTAGATAATGCGACTGTAAATATCAAAAAAGCATACGTTAGAGTTAACAAATCAGAATATTACGAAAGTTCACGAACGTTAACCGCAGAGGTTAATTCGCAAATAAATTTAAACTTCATTTTAACACGTAAGCAAGAAATCGGAACGTTCGCTGTTACTGCCGGGGAGACATTTAGTCTTCCCGACGGTGCAGTACTTGAAGTTCCAACGGATGGTATTGCTAATTATGAAGGAGATGCTACTTTCTATGCGAAAATGTGGAATCTGACAGATCCTAATCTTAGTTTCCAAATGCCTGGAGATTTTATTGGAGAAGACGAAAATGGAGAAGAAAAAGGCTTGATCCCTTACGGAATGTTCTTAGTTGAAGCAGAAGATAATACTGGAGTATCTCTAGACATCGCTTCTAATAAAACTTTTAAAATTAGTATTCCGGTATCAGATAATAATGCACCTAATACCGTAGCGCTTTGGTTATTTGATGAATTAGAAGGTGTTTGGAAAGAAAAAGGAATTGCAACGATAGAAGGACAATTCTATGTAGCTCAGGTAAGTGAATTCGGACAATGGGCCATCGCGGAGATGGATGAAAAAATTGATATTTCAGGAACCGTATTTAAAGATAGCGAACCAGCTGGAAATATTTTAGTGGCTTTGCGTAATGTTAGTACTGGAACAACTCGATTTACCTACTCTAATTCTAGAGGAGCCTATAACTTCAAAGTTGCTGCAAACACCTTAACTAAGGTAGGAGTCTACAACCGATCTTGCAATGATTTTGCAGAATCAAAAGATATTGCAGTTGCCGAAGAAGACCTAACCAATCAGGACTTTGCCAACGGTAATGGAATCACGGTATATAGCGGTGAATCTAGAGATTGTAACAAAGAATCATTGACCAATGGATATGTCATTATTGCAGATCAGTTAGTCGTAAGATTAGATGAAGCAGGTCGATTCAATGGTTTGATTTCCGATAACTGTTTGTCTCCTTTAACCTTCAGAACTTTTGATAGGAGCAATCAGGAGATGGCGCCAGTAGCTAGTCCACAAAACATTTCACCGGTACAGGTACACTTAGTTGCTTGTGAAGGACTTAGAGAATTTACGAATCTTAATTATAATAATAGAAGTCTATTACTGACCACTGAAGCCTTGGCTAATTTACAGCCAGAAGGAAGTAATGAGGATGGAATCATTTCTTTGAATGATGAAACAATTGGAACCTTGGTTTTCGGGTTCAAAGGAGATAGTGCAGGAACTTATAGTGTGAATAGCTTAGAATTGAATGATCAATTGAATAGTAAGAATTTTGAAATAGCAGAGATAGATATAGAAATTACCCTCGATGAAACAGTAGAGATGGGAGAACCCCTGATGGGAAGTTTTGTGGGTGAATTTACAGACCTTGATGGAGCGGCTCACTCCTTGTCTGGCAGTTTTCGAGTCATAAAAGATAATTAACGTGTTTGTGATAAGAGTAGCTGTCCCATAAAGTTGGGATAGCTGCTTTCTTTTTTTTATCTTACTAAGTGATATGTAAAATGAATCAAATATATCTAAAGGACGTTGACCGAGAAGGAACTTATAAGAGGATGCATACAGGAGGACAAGTCCTGTCAGAGAGCTTTATTTCTGCAGTATGCTGGTAAAATGCTGACCGTATGTCGGCGATATGCCAGACATCAAGCAGAGGCAGAAGATATGTTGCAAGATTCCTTTATCAAAATATTTGCAAACTTAAATCAGTTTAATTTTCAAGGTTCTTTCGAAGGATGGATTCGAAGAATTGTCGTTAATAACGCACTGAAAAACATAAAAAAAAGTAGTTTCAAAAACGAACAAATCGGTGTTGAAACATTACCCGAAAAATCAACCGAACCCATCGTATTTGCTCAACTAAATGAAGAAGTACTTCTGAATTTAATCAAAGAGCTTCCAGAGGGCTATCGGTTTGTTTTTAACCTTTACGCAATCGAAGGTTTTAGCCATCAAGAGATTGCGGAACAACTTGGGATCGAAGCAAGTACTTCTCGGTCTCAACTGGTGAAAGCCAGAAAATTATTGCAAAATAAAATTATTTCCCTGCGGGAGAAATCAGTATGAAAAGAGAGGAGAATAACATAGATCAGTATTTTCGGGATGGCCTGCGGGACTACGAATCTCCTCTGGCCACTAACCTCTGGGATAAACTGGACGCTACGCGAGAAGAAGATAAAAAGCCAAAAGGAATTGTTTGGTGGAAATGGGGATTGGGTGCTTCACTCTTAACGCTGTTGATCGCTTCTACTTTCTATTTTTTAAACTCCAAACAAGAAAAAACTAATCTTCCTTCTACTAAGGTAGAAACGGAATCGCCCATCACTTCTATTCCAACCACAAAGACTTCTGAACAAGCATCCAATGCAGTCGAAGAAGCAAAACAGGTTGCCACAAATAAAAATACTACATCTCTAACGGAAATTGCCGATACGAAAATCGAACAGAGCAAACCATTAAAAGCTCAAGAGATTTCTAATACGAGTAAAAAGTCTACTGCTACTAAAAATTCAGTAAACGAATCTAGTGCAATGACCTCTACTGCTAATTCTACCAGGAATAAGCCAGTAATAACGACTCCAAAAATATTAACGGAAACAAAAAACTTCCAAGAAAACAAAAATATAACCGACTTACAGACGCGGACTTCTTCCCAACCTCTGGAAACCAAATCAATCAAAGCGCAACCAATAGCTTCTGTAACGGAAGAGGCGGCTGTCGAAAAAAACAAAGCGACCAGAAGACTTGATTTTCTAAAAACAACGGCGGCGACATTGCTCGATGATCCTTCAAGTATAGCATTAGCATTTGACACACCTCCAATTAAAATGCCTTTTTCTTGGGGTCCTAAAGGTTGTTATAGTTTTGCAGGTGGTCGGATTAAATACGATTATTACGTAGATGCTTTTATATCACCTGAATACGCAATTCGTAAGCTTTCTGCTAGAACAGCCGAGGACGAAAATTACCGCCAAAGACGGGATGAAACCGAAGCAACCCTTTATGGTTTGAGTGGAGGTTTGAGATTGTCAGTGGTTACGCGTCGTGGCTTGGCCTTGCGTACAGGAATAGTTTATAATCGAATTCTAGAACGATTCTCTTTAGAAAAAGAAGGAGACACGCGTATCGTTCAAGTGGTTCAAGCTGGAACGATGGATACTATTACAACGATAGAAACAGGAACGACCATCGTTCGAACTTATAATCGTTACCATTCCATTGATATTCCTTTATTACTTGGATATGAGGTAGACGCGGGGAATTTTAATTTTAATATAAATGCCGGTGCTTACTTTAATATTTATGCTCGACAGAAAGGAAAAATATTATCACAATCAGATGAGCCAGAGTTTATCACTTCCAATAACCCGCAAAGAATCAATGCTTTTGAAAAAGATCTAGGAATTAGTCTTTATGGAAGTATTGGTTTGAATTACCAAATCCGTCCTGGTCTACAATTACTGATAGAACCCAATCTTCGATACCAGCTAAAGCCAATCAGTTTAGCAACTTATCCACTCGAACAACAGTATATCAACGTTGGATTATTGCTCGGTGTGCGCCGTCAATTCTAAGAACTTATCAAGCGCAATTCACCGACCTCAAAATATATATCCTAGATGTAACACAAAATTAAAGCGATTTTCTAATAAATTATATTGAGTAGAAAAAGAGGCTGGACCAATACCGGTCAACAATCCTCCTTCGAGTCCCACACCAAATAACTTGTCTTCTTGTTCCTGAATATCCACCATGGTACCTGAAAAGAAATCAAATTTTGGCGTATGGTAGTAGCCATAGTTAACATGTCCCGTTAAGAATTTATTATTAAAAACTTCTACTTGTAAAGATAATCCAGAGATAGCGTACCAATCAGCAGGTTGTTCCATGTAGCGGAGTCCTTGAAAAGATATATGTTGTGGTTCATTTGGCAATTGCCGTCCTAAAAAGAAAAGATTAATCAGGTTATCTCCATTTTCGTAATGTTGGTAGCCACCAGAATTAAACCATCTCAGCGTAGTTTTTTCGTGTAAACGAAAATTGCGACTAAACTCCAGTTGTGCCCGAAAGCTCAATCCAATATCTTCGGTAACTGAATTAATATTATCTCTGGTCAATTTACCAGTAGTAATACCACGAGCTTTTAATGAAATGAGTGAGCCGCGAGTAGGGAAGTGGAGTCGATTATAAGTATCTCGGTTAAGCGAAAAGAAGGCATACTGTTGAGATAATTTTACCTCATCTGAATCGGGATCAAAGAATTTTTTATTCTGACTAATCCCTTCTACTCCGTAGCCAATAGCCAAAGATAATCGGGAAGTAAGTCCTGTAAAAAAGTCTAGCTGCGCTCTTCCATGTCGCCAGTCAAATTCATTTAATAATTCATTATCATTAAAAAATAAACCTGTGAAAAAATTAAATCCACCCGTAGCTCGAATACCGACATTGGGACGAGTAGGAGTGTAGATAACGTATTCTCCGAGGATAGATGGCTTTTCTGAAACCCGTAAGTCAACTGAAAATTTAGATCGCCGAAATAAGGTATTTCTAAAAGTGGCATTCAATAAAATTCCACCACCATAATCACTATCATAATTGGCGCTAGCCTTCAAAAAATTACCTGTTTGTTCTACTGCTCGGACGGATAAAATATAACTGTCTCCATCCGCTGGTAATAGTCGGTAGTCGATCTTTTTAAAAAATCGAGAAGAATAAACCGTTTTTAATTGTTCGTTTAATGCCTTTAAACTAACACGATTAGGTGTTTTAAAATGAAAAATACTACGCAATAATTCCGCACTTTCTTTGGTGGCAACATCATAGTCCACTCCTTGAATCAGAAAAGTATCATTGACTACTTGCGCAACCAATCTGCTGGGAGGAGGAGGTGTTCGTCTTTCATAATCTTTTAATAAAAATTTTAATCGTGGCAACATCTCTCTAGCTGCATCCGCGCCTTTCTGAATAAGGGAATCAATATCTGTAAAAGATAAAGCACTATAATCCTTGACATCTGGACTGATGACCACGCTAGCAAGCGCTCGTTGTCTTTGATTAGAGGTTTCACCTAGATAGCTCCCCGTTTGCTCTAAAACGTTGAGTACAGAAGAGAATTCATCTTTTTTGTATAAATCACCACCGACATCCAATGCAATCACAATATCGGCTCCCATGTCAAATACTTCACTGACAGGTAGATTAAGAATAAGTCCTCCGTCGGCGAGTAGTTTACCGTTTAGTTCCACTGGTTGAAAAACCGTCGGAATTGACATACTACAACGAATAGCATCTGGAAGAAACCCTTTATCGATTACGACTTCCTTACCAGTCTCCAAATCAGCAGCAACTGCTCGGAAAGGCGTTTGGAAATAATCAAAATTATTAATTCCGTGAAC
>CALKJE010000295.1 GCA_937995675.1 uncultured Saprospiraceae bacterium | reverse complement strand
GGTACAGAGTCCTTAGAAGGACGTACTGTTCGTAAGTCTATTCACCAGATTTATATGGAGCAAGGTGCTCAGACGAATGGTTTGAACAAAGAAGAATGGATCGGAGCGACTTATTATGATCTACAAACAAATGGTTCTGGTCAAAACCGGGTACATGCAGAAGATGATATGAATATTCGTGCAGTATGGACGCACCATGGTCAAACGGAAGATTCTGGATTCCCACAGCGTGGAACTGGATTCAATGAAACTGTTAACACACTTGTTTTCCCTCAAGATGATGGATTAAAGTTAGAAGCTCAAACAACTGGTGCTCGTACAGGATGGCCAAACATCACAACATTAGATGATGGTACAGACGTAGCAGTATGTCACTTACCTGCTGCTGTAAACGAATTGGTAATGCTAAGACGTGCTCCAGGAGCTACGAATTGGACGGAGACTAGAATTCCTACCATCGTTCCTTCTGGTTTACTATGGCCTCAGATTGCTTCTGTAGGAAATACCATTCATATGATTTGTGT
This sequence comes from uncultured Saprospiraceae bacterium, assembly GCA_937995675.1. GTDB lineage: Bacteria > Bacteroidota > Bacteroidia > Chitinophagales > Saprospiraceae > JALZUU01. Next base: position 3,870 of record CALKJE010000295.1, on the reverse strand, counting down.
TTCTACTCCAACAGGAAACGACGGAATGATGTATGAAGGCTTAAACCCTGCCTTATTATACTTCCGTTCTGATGATGGTGGTGATTCTTGGGTAATCAGCGATAAGATTATTGACGGATTGGGTGCTCCAGATGCATCAACTACTGATGACCTTAATAGTGGAATCGGTGGAGATAGCTACCAGTTAGTAGCAGATGGTGACCATGTTGCTATCGGTATTTTTGATCTTTCTGAAGATATTCGTTTAGTGAAAAGTAATGACGGAGGTAACTCTTGGGAAGTTAAAACAGTAAGTGCTTTACCTTTTGATGATTTTACTTTTAGTACCGTTCCTTACACGCCATTTGATATTGGTGGAATTGATCCGCTAGGACCTGGAGCAGGATCAGTAGATGATGATACGCTTTCTGCCGCTGCTTTATCTTTCTTAACTTCTGATGGTAGTGGTGCAGTTGCATTAGACGGTAACGGAACAGCACACGTTGTTTTCCCACAGATGTATATTGCTTGTGCGGATACTACACAGGCAGCTGGTGCTTTTACTTTCTTCCCATTATTTGGTAATATGATTTACTGGAATGAGTGTACAGACACTTTAGCTCGTATGGATGGCGTAGTAAATGCTTTAGATACGAATGAAGACGAGGTTTTAAATTTTGAAGATTTCAATAACCTTGCAAATCACAACGGAAATATGTTTATCGGTATGCCTTCTCTAGAAATTCTAGAAGATGGTAGAATGATCATGGCTTATGCAGCTGCGATGGAAGAATTAATCCGAGATGATGCTACCAATACTAATCCGCTTCAGCACTACACACACGTGTGGATGACCGGTTCTTCTGATAATGGAGCTACTTGGTCTGAGCCTTTAGATATCATCAACGCAGATCTTTCTTTATTTGGTTTCTTAGTAAACACAACGGATGCTGTTTTCCCAAATATGCATGTGGTTTCTGATAATCAAGTTGCGGTTACTTACATGTTTGATGATGAGCCAGGTTTGAACTTAGTAGGTGACGATGAAATGGATCCAATTACTTCTAACACCATCACAATGATGACTGTAGATGTTGGAGAAATTCTAGGAGTTACAGAAGCTCCAACAATGTTATGTGATCTAGATGTATCAACTACAGCAGTTACTCCTGAAGAATTTAAGTTTGATGTTACTCCAAACCCAGCGGTTGGTTTAACAACGGTTAACTTCGAATTGGAAACTAGAGCAGATGTAACTATCGAGCTTTACAATGTAGTAGGATCGTTAGTATCTCAAGCTGACTTGGGTACTACTGCTGTTGGAGTTCATACTCAAAACATTAACGTAAACAACCTTTCTGCAGGTATCTACCTAGTTAGCCTACGTGCTGGCGATAAAGTAGCTACTCAGAAATTAGTGGTGACTAAATAATTAGTTTTCCATAAAAATTTGCAATAGCCTAGTGGTTGCTGCAAACTGAAAAGGCAGTTATTTCAATTACTGAAATAACTGCTTTTTTTAATAAGTAGTTATCATAACTACATTTATTTAATGTTGTGAGCTTTGTTTAAATAATAAAATAACATAACTTACTTACATACTAACTTTTCATCATATTTTAGAAGTTGTTTAATAATTCGAAAAGCAGACGAGAACCAGAGAAAATTATTTAAATCGAGCCTCTTTTTTGAGTGAATAGCCGCGCTATTGACGAGAAAAAAGGCGAAGAGTTAAATAATTTAATCGGTTTGCAGTCAATTTTGGAGTTCTTAAACAATTTCTTAATCTAATTACTTAATCATGAATAAAATTTTACTACTTTTTACTTTAATGACCTTCGTCAGTTTTAGTACCATTGCCCAGCAACGAACATCTGGTATCACGGGCCCTAAGCAATCGAAAACGGCTAGTGAACGTGGGGTACAATTTGATGGGTCAGAAGTACTTTCTGGACCAATCAGAATAACGGCTCATCAAGAATATCTAGAAAACGGAGCTATCCCTAATAATGAAAATGCTGAGGAATGGATCGGAGAAACTTACTACGATCTACAATCTAACGGTGCAGTTGCTAATCGGATGCTTGCACAACCAGATTGCGAACTTGGAGCTGTTTGGACTGGACACCCACAAACGGAAGATCCAGCTTTTCCTATTCGTGGAACTTTCTTTAGCGAGGCAGAAAACTGTGGAGGCTTTTCTGGTAATGCAGCAAGAATTGAACCGACCTCTCGTACAGGATGGCCAAACCTTGTGCAATTAGAAGACGGAACAAATGTAGTTATCAATCACACTTTTGCTTCTACCAACGAAACTTTACTAGTACGCCAAAATGGTGATGGTTCTTGGTCGGAAGAAAACACTTTACCTTCAGATGCAGAACTTGGATTCTTATGGCCACGTGCAGTAGCAGTAGGAAACACCATTCACGTTATCGGTGTTACTGGACCTAACGATGCTGCCGCTCCTGTTTACGAACCAACTTACCAAGGTTTAACGCAAGCTTTACTATACTTCCGTAGTGATGATGGTGGTCTTACATGGCCTATTCAAAATTATATCATTCCTGGAACCACTAGCAATGAGATTAAAGGAGTTAATGCCGATACCTATGCGATCGATGCAGATGAAAATGGAAATGTTGCCATTGGTATTTTTCAATTGACAGAAGATGTAATACTCTTAAAATCTGAGTCAAATGGTGATATTGGATCTTGGACTTCTAGAATTGTACACGATTTTCCAATTGATAATTTTGAGTTAGGAAATCAAAGTTATACGCTAGATGATATCGGTGGAGTAGATCCTCGTGGTCCTGGTGTTTTTTATGCTAACACGGACTTGATGGATTCTTTATTTATTGGTACCAATGATGGAACTGGATCAGTTACCTTAGATGCCAACGGAATGGCTCACGTTTCTTATTCTGAGATATTTATTTACTCTGATAGTACTTTACAAGAAGGTTTTTTAAACTTCTTTTTCTTACCAACTGGAATCGGATATTGGAATGAAAGTTACCCGGACGATGGGGTAGAATTTGTTGAAGCAGTAGAAGTGGGACTAGATGTTGATGGTAGTCTTAGTTATGATTTTCAAGATAATGCTATTTATGTGAATGGAATTGCTTCTCCCGTTACTTCTTCTAATATCGAAGTAACAGATGAGGGGATGGTTATTATTACTTACCAGCAGTCTATGGAGAATTTGGTGAGTACCAACCCAACTCAAGTGCAACACTTTTCTCAAGTTCATGTGACTGCTTCTGCCGATGGCGGAAACACTTGGGCTTGTCCATACAATATTATCAATGAAGACCTTTCATTATTTGCTTTCTTAGTTCCTACCACAGAAGCGATTTTTCCTCATACGGATATTATTGTAGGAGACCATATGGCAATTTGGTACCAATTTGATGATGAGCCAGGTTTAAATTTAGATGCGGATGAAGGTGATGCGATCAATGCTAATACTATCGCAGAAGTATCTATTCGAGTTGGAGATTACCTCGATACAGATGTGAATTGTGTATTCCCAGTTACTTCACTAGAAGTAGTAGATGCAGAAGCATTTGAATTGACAATTGCTCCTAACCCTGCTAAAGATATCACAAGAGTTAGTTATACTGTAGAAGCTTCTATGGATATGCAATTGACCTTGACTTCGATTACAGGACAACAATTAAAGTCTGTAGACTTACGTCCAAATGCTGCGGGTACTTATAATTATGATTTAAATACTGGCAATTTATCAGCAGGTATTTATTTGGTGAATTTAAGAACAGAGGATCAGGTAGCGACTACTCGATTAATGATTGTAAAATAATTTAAGAAATAAATTAACGGTTCTAAAAGCATTGATGACTTTGGTTGTCAATGCTTTTTTTTATA
>CALKJE010000294.1 GCA_937995675.1 uncultured Saprospiraceae bacterium | reverse complement strand
ATTTGTAGATGGAACGGTATTATTGTATCGTGGAGATGTGACGTTATTGTATTAGAGAATGAGGAAATTTTCATTTAACTATGTCTAGTAGTTAACTCATCTAAACCAATTAACATGATTATGTTAATTGGTTTATTTGTTAATTGGTCACGCATTACGGAATGCTAATGTGACAAAGACGACACGAAGTTATTGGACACTACTAGAAATGAAGTTAATTGTAATTTTTTTCATCCTGCTGAGAAAAAAATTGTGTGAAAATTTCTAATTAAAAAATCCCCTGATCATTTATTGATCAGGGGATTTTTTATTTCGCAAAGTTAAAGGAAGGCGTTAGCCAAAACCCTATTATTTAGTTATCAACTATTCTTCCACTTGATTTCGTCTCTCCGAAAAAATGAACAATCCAATGAAGGTGATCAGACCATTGATGATCAATAATTCAAATCCAAATTTATAACCAAAAAACAATTGCGCTGAATAATGATTAATAAAAAAAGTAAGGATCGGAGAAGCGATACAAATAGCTGGCGTTAGTCGATCTGTTACCTCTCGATCAATATAAAAACCGAATAAATAAAGTCCTAATAGTGGACCATACGTATAGGTAGCAACGGTGAATATTTGTTTAATTACTGCTTGATCGTTTACAAAGTAAAAAATCAGGATAACAAAAAACAGTAATATCGAAAATCCAATATGCACTAAAAATCGTTTACGACGCTGTTCATCTTTGACGGCTTCTTCTGCTTCATCGTCCGTATCAAATCCTAAAATATCCACACAAAATGAAGTGGTAAGTGCCGTCAACGCAGAGTCAGCACTGGAGTAAGCCGCCGCAATTAATCCTAAGATAAAGACCACTCCTACAGTTGGTCCAAGGTGACGTAGAGCAACTGCTGGATATAATAAATCGGTATCCATTTTAGCTACCCCGTTTACAATTTTGGTAGGAATTTCGATGCCTACTTGATTTGTATAAATGTATAATAAAGCGCCAAGCGTTAAGAAAAGTAGATTAACAAAAACCAGAACAATCGAAAACCAGAACATATTTTTTTGAGCATCTCCGATGTTTCTACAACTGAGATTTTTCTGCATCATATCTTGGTCTAGTCCCGTCATCACAATCGCCATGGAAGCACCACCTAATAATTGTTTAAAGAAATTTTTAGAATCAGACCACCCTTCTTCAAAAAAGAAAATTTGAGAATAAGAGGAGTTTTTAACATTATCATAAATTTCAGGAAAAGAAAAATCAAGTCGATTTGCGATCACCACCACCGTAAGAATCACTGCAGATAGCATACAAAAAGTCTGCAAAGTATCTGTCCAGACAATAGTTTTAATTCCACCTTTAAAGGTATAAATCCAGATGAGTAGAATCGTAAATAATACGGTCAACCAAAACGGAATACCATAAGCCTCCATCACAAAACGCTGTAGAACAATCGCGACGAGATATAACCGAAAGGAAGCACCAATGACTCTAGAAAGCATAAAGAAAGAGGCACCGGTTTTATAGGAAGACGGACCAAACCTTTGATCTAAATAAGTATAAATAGAGGTGAGTTTTAGGCGATAATACATGGGCATAAGCACCGTTGCAATCACGGCATAACCGATCAAGTAGCCAAGCACCATTTGCATATAAGAAAACTGACTATCGTTTACCCATCCTGGAACAGAGATAAAAGTTACTCCCGATAAACTAGCTCCAATCATTCCAAAAGCCACCAAATACCAAGGTGACTGACGCCCAGCTATAAAAAAATCTTGATTACTGGCTGATTTCCCTGTAAAAAAAGAAATGCCTAGCAGGAGTAAAAAGTAAGCAACGACGATGACCAGTATTAGGCCTGCGCTAAGTTGTTCCATAGTAGTTTGATAAAAATTTAACTTTTAGTCCCGATGAGGACGCTAAAAATGCGAAGATAGTTAATAAGATTACTAATCAGAATTATTCTTGCAATTTTGGTCCAAAGCATAGATCGCCTGCATCGCCTAATCCAGGGACAATGTATGATTTGGCGGTCAGTTCTTCGTCTTTAGCGCCCATCCAGATACTTGCCTTAGGATAAAGTCTACGAATGTAATTATAGCCGTAGTCAGAAGCGATCGCCGTACAAATATGAAGTGCCTCAGGTTTACCATATTCTTCCAATGATCGAATGGCTACATCCATAGAAGCACCTGTTGCCAACATGGGATCGACAATAATTAGCGTAGCTCCGTTCAGGTCAGGACAGGTAACATATTGAAGGTTGATTTCGAAGGTACCATCTTTATGATGCATTCGATAAGCAGAAATAAAGGAGCTTCCCGCCTGATCTAGGGTATTGATGAATCCTTGATAAAAAGGTAAGGCCGCTCGCAAAATGCAAGCGACAACGACATTAGAAGCCGGTAACATACAATTAGCTATTCCCATTGGCGTTTCTACATCTTTTGCCTCATAAGGCAACTTTTTACTGATTTCGTAGGCCATTATCTCTCCAATCCGTTCCATATTGCGTCGAAAACGCATTCTGTCTTTTTGGATATTGATATCTCGTAATTCAGCAATAAACTGATTAACGATAGAATTCTGGTCGGCAAAGTTGTAAGTCATTACGTTTGTTTGTAGAGATGGTCTAAGAGCTTGTCTAAACTTCCATTAATTGGCTGCAATTGGCAAATTTTATTCTGCATCTCGTTAAAAAGCCTCATCGATGCTAAGGCATGCATCCCGTCCGCTAGCGGTTCCTTCACTAATCGTTCAGTCATGTTTTTTGCCTTATTCAGAATAAAGTTTTCTCAATTTCGCACAATCATGAAAATTTGGACAAGCTCTAAATTGCTAATATTTAGGTATAAAACTAAAATTTTTTTATTACTTTTAGACTTTTGATCACAGACTTATTTTACTATGTCTAAAAAGAACCACCATTCCGACTCTAATCAAGGCCAGCAATCTGGCGAGATTTCTATTATCCGTGATATTTTGATGGGTCAACAGATATCGGAATACGAGCAAAGATTTAATCAATTAGACGAAAGACTGAATCAGTTAGAAGAGATTTTTCACCAAAGAATTGATCATTTAAACGTTACTATTTCAGATCAACAAGAACAATCTAATCGAGATTTTTCTGATAGAATGGATCGGTTGGAAAATTTGATTGCTGCTAGCATCGAGAATCTAAATACCAAGATTGATAAGGTTACGAATGATGATAAGAAAAAACTTGGTAAGATGATGGCTGAATTAAGCCAGAAACTAATCGGTGAATAATACCACCCCCCACCAATACAAAGTTTAGATAGCCTAAATATTTTTAATTAGAAAATTTATGAATAGCTCTTCCTCTTCCCCATCGCCCGAAGAAGAAGCACAACTACTTGAACAGTTGCGTCAGGCTTTATTGTCTGAAGATCGAAAAGCTGTGGCGGCCATTCGAGCAATGCTTGAGGACGAAGCCCAACTATCAGAAAAGGTATCTCCTATTATTCGGCAACATCTGGCTTTTATAAAAGAGAATTTCGAAGGAGAATATGGTATTATCATTGAAGAGATCGTCACCAGAAAACTAGCGGATTCACAGGATGAAATCGTTAATATGATTTTTCCAAAGCTGAATACCATTATCAAAAAATTTATAACGGCTCAATTTCAAATGCTTAAAGAGGGAATTGATACACAAATCAAAACGGTACAAAATCGGTTTTCTCCCAAAAATATATTTAATCGTTTTTTTGGTCCTTCGGATAGCGATATCATCTTAAGTCAATTAGATAGTCCGGAAGTTCACGAGATTTATTTAGTACAACGAGAATCTGGATTACTACTAGGAAGTTATGCCAAAGAAAAAAATACGGATCAGGATGTCATTGCAGGTATGTTGACTGCCATTAAGTCTTTTGCGGAAGATGCTTTTAATCGAGGAAAAGAAGATTTGGAAATGATTCAGTATGAAAATTATAAAATATTTCTGCAGAATTTACCCTCTTACTACTTTGCCGTCGCGATGACTGGCTCAATATCTACTTCAGAAAAAGAAAATTTATCTAATAAATTAATTACTTTTGCGGAAGACAACGTGCCCTTTGATACTACGGATGTCAACTCAACCTTGACGGATCGAATATCTAGTGCATTATCTAAGCATTTTGATCAATTCAACATCCAACAATAACACAAAACTCATGCTGAGCAAAAAAGTAATTTTGACTGGTAGCTTTGGAGTAGGTAAAACCTCCTTGTTCGAAAGGTTTATTAATAATAAATTCGAGGATAAATATCTCACCACTATTGGTGTTAAAGTTGGGAAAAAATTGGTTAATACTGACAAAGGTGACCTATCCATGATGATCTGGGATATCGCCGGAGAAGTAGCACAAAATAAAGTTCCTACTTCTTATTTTTTAGGGACCAGTGGCATCATCTATGTTTTTGATGTAACCCGTCCTTCTACTTATCGAAACATCTCAGAAGACCTTGAATATCTTAAAAGTATCAATAAACTAACGACCATTAAGGTGGTAGGCAATAAAAAAGATCTTGTATCTCAAGAAGATCTTGATAAACTGCTCGAAGAAATTCCTTTACCTGTCAACCTATTTACCAGTGCAAAAACTGGGGAAAACGTAGAAAAGCTTTTCCACGATTTTGCAGTTGAAATGGTCGGCTAAAAGCCTTTAATTCTCCTTAGGAATGTTGACTAAATAAATTAAACAATTATGCTTTATCTTTTTCCACCACTCTGCGTCACCAAAATGGTTATTATGCTAGGCATAACGCCCATTTTAGTGCCTTGATTGATGAAAAAATATTTTGCATTTTTGCTCAATTTATTTAATCGCCATCCCTTAGTGTCATAAAACTGCCTTTTCGCTCCTATTTTTATTATTTATCCGTATATTTAAAAACTATATTCCTAGTTTTTGGTGTTTATTTAATAGCTTTTTTAAAACTAAAGGCTCCATTAATAATCTGAGCGATTTATGAAAAAATATATTGTCTACACGCTCTTCCTGATGTTCCTCACTATTAGTATGGAGGCACAAGGTACTTTTCAACCCAAACGGATTGATAATACCCCTGTTGGAATTATCTTCGATAAGGAGTTTACTTTTGACATTCGTTTACATACACATGGTCTTGCTTTAGGCGTAAACATTGGTCGTATTAAGACCTATTATCGAACGCGTTTTTACCAATTTGAAATTGGGGAATTAAAACACTCTAAAGAAAATCGTCAAAGTTTTGATTATCAAACAGGAACCAACGGTCGATCTTCACGTTCCTTTATTTTTGGTAAACGAAATAGTTTATTTGCACTAAGAGCCGCCATCGGAGAAAAAAAGTATCTAACTGAAAAAGCAAAAAATCGAGGCCTTTCTGCTGGATATACTTATTCTTTTGGTCCTACACTCGGTATTCTTAAACCCTATTATTTAGAATTTTTTCGATCAGAAGATGGTCGAGAATTTATCAGTACTGAAAAGTATTCTGACGAAAACGCCAACTTCTTTCTGGATGAACGAAATATCTTTGGTTCCGCTGGATTTTCTCGTGGGTTAGGAGAGATTTCTTTAGTCCCAGGTTTTCATGCTAAGGCAGGTGTCCATTTGGATTGGGGTGCCTTCGACGAATTCGTCAAAGCTATTGAGGCTGGTTTTATGCTAGATGTTTTTGTAAAAAAAATACCCATTCTGGTAGAAAATAACGATATTGTTAATGCTGAAAACCGTCCTTTTTTCTTGAACCTTTATTTAAATATTCAACTGGGCAAACGTTGGTAATTGCCAACTACGCGTTTAGTTTATAAAATATAATTAACAACATGCTGGATTTACCCATCATTGACAAATCAGAAAAAGACCCAGTTCGTCGTAAACCGAATTGGCTTAGAGTTAAACTTCCTATTGGAGAATCTTATAAAAAAGTAAGAAATTTAGTTGATCAGTATAAATTACATACGATCTGCCAAAGTGGTAATTGTCCTAATATGGGAGAATGCTGGGGCGCGGGAACGGCTACTTTTATGATTCTAGGAAATACTTGTACTCGATCCTGTTCTTTCTGTGCAGTAAAAACAGGCCGTCCACCAGAATACGATGAAGATGAGCCTCGCCGAGTAGCCGAAGCCATTAAGTTGATGGAGGTAAAACACGCCGTTATTACTTCTGTAAATCGAGATGAACGAAAAGATCGTGGTGCAGAGATTTGGTACCAGACGGTTGTTCAAACCAAAGAAGCTAGTCCATCAACTACCATCGAAACTTTGATTCCAGATGTACGTGCTACTTGGGATGCGTTAGAAAGAATGATCAGTGGTGGCCAAGAGGTTGTATCTCACAATATGGAAACAGTAAAAAGTCTTTACCGTAAAGTTCGACCACAGGCAAAATATGATCGTAGTCTAGAACAGATTCAACGAACGAAGGATTTTGGAAAACGAACCAAATCTGGAATCATGGTTGGACTGGGAGAAACGAAAGAAGAAGTTTTTGAAATTATGGATGATCTAGTCGCACATGGTTGTGATGTACTGACCATCGGACAATATTTACAGCCTACCAAAATGCACTTGGATGTAGTAGACTATATTCA
>CALKJE010000293.1 GCA_937995675.1 uncultured Saprospiraceae bacterium | reverse complement strand
ATCGGAGAACCTGATTTTGATACACCACAACATATCAAAGACGCAGCCATTAAGGCCTTAAATGATGGTTTTACAAAATACACTCCTGTTCCTGGTTTGCCACAGATCAGAGAAGCGATTTCTACTAAGTTTAAGCGAGACAATAATTTGGACTACGCGCCGAGTCAGATTGTTGTGTCTAATGGAGCGAAGCAGTCAATAGCCAATCTTTCGCTGACTTTATTAGATGAAGGGGATGAAGTAATTATTCTAGCACCTTACTGGGTTTCTTATTTTGAGATCGTTCGTTTAGGAGGTGGTAAGCCAGTCGTTTTATTGGGTGGTATTGAAAATGATTTTAAAGTAACGGCAGAAGAACTAGCTGGAGCAATCAACGAGCGTACTCGAATGGTCCTTTTTTCTAGTCCATGTAATCCAACTGGATCTGTTTATCAACACGATGAGTTAGAAGCGATTGCCAATGTGATTGCTAAGCACGAGCAAATTGTCATCGTTTCGGATGAGATTTATGAATTCATCAATTTTTCTGGTAAGCATGTAAGTATTGGTTCTTTTCCACAAGTGAAAGATCAGACCGTGACGGTAAATGGTTTTTCTAAAGGTTTTGCGATGACCGGATGGCGATTGGGTTATATCGGCGCGCCTGCTTGGATTGCCAAAGCTTGTATCAAAATTCAAGGACAGTTTACTTCGGGTGCAACCGCGTTCGGTCAAATGGCTGGCGCACATGCGCTTTCCTCAGATATGACACCGACGCACAACATGCGAGCTGCTTTTCTTAAGCGACGAAATATGGTGATCGAATTGTTAGAGGCCATTCCTGGTATGAAGGTAAATCGACCAGAAGGTGCTTTTTATATTTTCCCAGATATCAGTGCGTACTTCGGAAAATCTGCCAATGGTATGACTATTAATAATTCGGATGACTTCGCAGAGTATATTTTGAATAAAGGACATGTTGCCATCGTAGCGGGAAGTGCTTTTGGTGCAGACAATTGTTTTAGGTTATCGTATGCAGCGAGTGAGGAAAAGTTGAGAGAAGCGATTCGGAGAATTGGGGAATGTGTGAATGGATTGGTGGGTTGATTGATTTTTTGATGTGCGGATGCTCTTCTAACATGTTTGGCTAACGATGGGCGGACAATGGGCGCTCTTCTGACGTGTTATCTGCGGGCTCTTTTGACGTGTTTGGCTATCAGTTGGCGCGCTTAATTAATAATTTTTTAATGAATAATGCAGCTTACTGAATAAGATATAGCTCCTCTGGCATTGAAGAATTGAAAAAAGAAGCATTGACTTTAATTATAAAGGTCGATGCTTTTTTTTGTAGTGATTATAGAAACTTTCTGATTATAATAGAAAAAGAATTAATCGTTCTGGAATTTAGAAAGCATATCATTTTTTCCAAGATAGCATCGCGTAATAGGTGACCGATTAACCAATCACCGATTAACCACTATTTCAAATCGATCATGTTTCTTATAAAATGAAGGCAATTATTTAGATAGACCTTATAATCCCTCCTCTCCTATTTCATTAGAAATTTTTTCTTTTTTTCGGATAGTTCTTGAATTAAGGTGACGGTATGGTTTCGTTCAGATTTGAAGGCTTCGATGAGTTCGTCGAGCTCTTGTGTTTGTTGATTGAGGGAGTTAAGTGCTAGGTTGATGGTATCAGCGGTGAGCCATTCTCGAGAAAGCGGTTGGTGTCGAATTCCGATGGAGTATGAAGAAAGTTCGGAGTGGAATTTTTGTTGAGTTTGTAGGTGATTGAGTTGTTCGAGGGTGTCTTCGAATTCGAAGATTAGTCGAGTCGATAAGGTAATTTGGTGATGCGTTTCGTTGATGGATTTTCGATATTCAGAATCGAGGGCAGATTTGAGGCGATTCCATAGCGTCATCCCGTTGAGTTTTTCGGAGATATCGGTCAATTTTACGCGAAGGCGATAACTGAGTTGAATAATTTTGTCCAGTTCGCCTTTGATGGTATAAGCTCCGTCGAGATTTTTATTAATCTGTGTAATGGCCACTCGAATATTTTTAGGCAAGGCTTCTAATTGAGTGGCGCGCATATTCATCAAGGCTTTTAATTTAATGCGCAGTTGAATTTCTCCACTAATCTTTTCTCTTAAGACTTCTCTTTCAAAAAGCAGCATTCCCATTTTTTCAGACAATTCTTTCTGTTCTCGAACCAGTTCTAAATATCGTTTTCGTGCTTCTTCCAATGACAATGAGGAAGCCGTTTGACTAATAAAGTCTTCTTGTAATTCGAGGGCATTCTGGATCGTATAAATTCGCTCTTCTATTTCTTTTTGCCGAAAATCTAGTTTAATCAATCGTTCCCGCGCCAGACCAACAGAGTGTAAGGCGGCAAGCGTTGCTTGGATTTGAGGATGATTGGACTTGCTGATATTCAGAAGATTTGGTGAATAGTTCGAGCTAAATTTACGTTTTTTTTAGAAGTTGTTCATCATTGAATATCATTTTAATGATATCTTTTTTATCAGTAATTGGCGCTCTAACGCTTGAAAAGCATAAACGCTAATTTGCTTACTAAATGTGATATTGTGAAAAAAAACACTTCGTTTTTTAAAAAAATATAAAATATTATGTATATTTAAAAAATATTTACTTCGCTAAGAAACATTAGATATCTTTCTAGAGTACAAATCAATGGCTCTTTATGCCTGAGACGTCTTCTTTTTAGATATTTCCCTTCAACTGACGTTAGGCTTTACCTTAACCCTTTTTATTTGAATTAATAGTTTTAGGCTTTACCTAAACAACATGCTTACTATACCTATCAACCGATTTTAGGCTTTACCTAGAAACACTTACTTATTCCCTTCAACCGACCTTGTAGGTTTTATTCTATTACTAGAATAAAACAGCCTGCTTATGCAATTAATTCACCTTTAGAGTCAATAGGTTCTGAGGTTTTTCTGTATAACAACTATTTATTTTTTATAAAAAAATTACTGATGACTATTTACTATTTTTTTGAAAAAAAATGGTTTAATCTTAAAAATTCCTTTCCGGTTTTTAAAGGGTTAAACCTTTCATTATTACTATTAATTTTCTTTTTTAGTAATGCAAATTTATTTGCTCAATGTCCCAATGATGCAGATTGCGATCTCATCTTGAATAATGTCGACTTGGATGACGACAACGATGGTATCTTAGATACAAATGAAAACACCTGTGGTCAACTCGTCGGTATTTCTGAGGAAAATCTCAGTAATATTGATGTTGCAGCCCTTCATGATGGTTCTTC
>CALKJE010000292.1 GCA_937995675.1 uncultured Saprospiraceae bacterium | reverse complement strand
TCTTCAGGAAGTTTACTTAATTTTTCTTCTGCTACTTTCAGCATTACTTCTTGTTCTTTGATTTTTCCGTAGCGGATTTTTGCTACTTCTTCAAAGTCCGATTCTCGTTCTGCTTTCGCTGCATCCTGTTCAAAGGTTTCAATAGTTTTTTTAATTGCCTGAATGGTATCGACTACTTCTTTTTCATTTTTCCAGCGAGCGGTAATGGATTCTAAAGACTCTCGCGCATTAGCGATCTGCTCGTTAATTTTAGCTAGTTTTTTCTTATTTCCTTCTCGCTTGATCGCTTCTCGTTCGATTTCTAATTGGCGGAATTTACGATCTTGTTCATCTATCTCGTCAGGAACTGAATCCAATTCCATTCGTAATTTAGCAGCAGCTTCATCAATTAAATCAATCGCTTTATCTGGTAAAGAACGATCAGCGATATAACGATGTGATAATTCCGCAGCGGCGACCAATGCTTCATCTAAAATGTCAATTTTATGATAAACTTCGTAACGCTCTTGTAGTCCACGCAAAATAGAAATGGTATCTTCGACAGAAGGTTCTTCAATCAACACGGTCTGGAAACGACGAACCAATGCTTTATCTTTTTCAAAATACTTTTGGTATTCATCTAGAGTCGTTGCACCGATGGTACGCAGTGTTCCTCTCGCTAATACTGGTTTCAGAATATTAGCGGCATCAATTCCACCTTGTCCACCACCGGCACCAATTAAGGTGTGAATTTCGTCAATAAACAATACGATTTCTCCATTGGAATTTTCTACCTCTTTGATTATTCCTTTTAGTCGCTCTTCAAATTCTCCTTTGAATTTTGCGCCTGCGATCATCGCAGAAATATCCAGTGTATAAATTTTCTTGGATTGTAAATTTTCAGGAACATCATGTTTTACGATCCTCCAAGCGATACCTTCCACAATCGCTGTTTTACCAACACCTGGTTCACCAATCAATAATGGATTATTTTTTCTACGACGACTCAAAATATGGAGTACCCGACGAATTTCTTCATCTCGACCAATGATCGGATCTAGTTCGCCAGACTCGGCGCGTTGGTTGAGGTTGATTGCAAATTTTTCCAGTGCGTTATACTGTGTTTCGGAATGCTGACTTTCCACCTTACGCCCTTTTCGTAACTCTTCAATCGCGGCACGCATTCCTTTATCGGTTGCTCCGAGTTTGCGAAGAATCTCCCCTCCTTTTTCCTTTCCTTGAATGATCGCTAATAAGATCAGTTCAACTGAAATATACTCATCACCAAATTCCTTAAGCATTTTCTTCGCTCGGCTCATGGCTTTGTTCGCATTGTCCGTAAGATATTGCTTATCTGTTCCTTGAACTTTTGGATATTTTTTTACTTCTGCATCCAGCTGTTCATCAAGTACGGCGAGATTAACCTTCATTCTTTTTAATAAAAAATTAGGGACATTCTCATCCGTCAATATAATTCCCTTAATCAGGTGTACCGTATCCACCGATTGTTGGTCATAGCTACCTGCCAGTTGCTGAGCTTTAAGGATAGAATCTTGAGATTTTATCGTAAAATTATCGTACGTCATGTCGTATATTTTATTTTGGGTCGAAAATAAGCAATTTTAGGGTTTTTCTGTATTAAAATTTTTCTTTATTGGTTAGTTATATCTTCACTTAAAAAAGAATAGATTTTTCCACGGATATAAAAGTATTAATGGAAAAATCTATCGTAAATAGTATAGATTTTTCCACGGATATAAAATTATTCGTGGAAAAATGTTTAATTTAGCTTAAAAAAGTGAAAAATATCTTTATTGGTAGAAAAGAAGAACAAGAAGTACTAAAAGAGGCTTTAAAATCTCACGAATCAGAAATGGTAGCAGTTTTAGGAAGAAGAAGAGTTGGAAAAACCTATCTTGTACAATCAATTTATGAGAAACAACTCGTATTTGAAATAACAGGAATTCAGAATTCCTCAAAGAAAGAACAATTAGAAAATTTTGTTTTACAACTTGGTATAGCAACAGGCAGTATTTTTCCTATTTCTCCACCTTCCTCATGGTTACAAGCTTTTGCTTTGTTAATAAAATTTCTACAAGAACGAAAAGAAAAAAAGAAACCTGTCTTATTTTTTGACGAATTACCCTGGCTGGCTACACACAAATCCGGATTCTTAAACGGGTTGAGTTATTTTTGGAATAGTTGGGGCGTAAAAAATAGAATTGTTTTAGTTATCTGTGGTTCTGCTGCTTCATGGATGATTAATAAAGTTGTTAATAATAGAGGAGGATTACATAACAGAATTACCCGACAAATTCATCTAAAACCATTTACACTCAAAGAAACCGAAGATTATTTAATCGCCAGAAATCTAAATTTTGATCGCTACCAAATCGTTCAATTGTACATGGCATTAGGTGGTATTCCACATTATTTAAAAGAAATACGAAGAGGAAAAAGTGCAGTTCAAAATATCAACGAAATATGTTTTTCCCCCACTTCCTCACTACAGGATGAATTCAATCGATTATATCCTAGTCTTTTTGCTAACGCTGAAAAACACATAGCGGTCATTCGATCACTGGCTACTAAATGGCATGGTTTGACCAGAAAAGAGATCGAGCAACAATCAAAGATTAAGGAAGGAGGAAATTTATCGAGAGTTCTGACAGAATTAATTTTCTCCGGTTTTATTTCTACTTATCGACCTTTTGGTAAAAAAAAGAAAACCAAAATTTACCGATTGACGGATGCTTATTCTTTGTTCTATCTAAAATTTATTGAAGGACAAGAACACGAAGGAAAATCGATCTGGAATCACCTCAGTCAAACGCAGCTTTATAAAACCTGGAGTGGGTATGCTTTTGAAAATGTTTGCCTACAACATATTCCCCAAATAAAACAGGCCCTAAGCATCGCAGGAATTTATTCGCGCTCTTCTTCTTTTTATCACCCTGGCAACAAAGAAACCGAAGGAGCACAAATTGATTTACTGATTGACAGGAAAGATGGAGTAATTAATTTAATTGAAATTAAATTTTACAATGAAACATTTCAGATAAAAAAATCTTATGCAGAAAATATCCAACAAAAGCACAGAGTTTTTAAAAGCGTTACAAAAACTAAAAAGCAACTATTTACGATACTAATCACTACTTTCGGATTGAAAGACAACAACTACAGTCAAAACCTAATCGACCAATTTTTGACATTAGATGATTTGTTTCTAGCTGATTAACCTTTTGTTATTACTTTAAGAATTTGCCTAAAAATGCTTCCAACCTTGTGCCTTAATCTCGTGAATATTTCCACCTTTGGTATGCAATTTAATGCCTTCTGATTTTTCGACCATTTCCCCCATGATATAAATATCCGGAAGGTATTTTACTTTTTCTAAATCTTTGGGGTCGACGGTAAATAACAATTCATAATCTTCTCCACCACTCAATGCACAAGTAATTGGATCCATTCCAAAATCGATGGCTTGCATTTCTGCGTCGGGATGAATCGGCACTCCACTTTCTTCTACCAACGCTCCAAGTCCAGACTGTTTACATAAATGAAATACTTCAGAAGCTAATCCATCCGAAACATCAATCATCGAAGTTGGAATCAAATCATTTTTAGCAAACGCTTCAATCATATCATGCCGTGCTTCCGGTTTGAGCTGACGTCCCACTAGATAGTCTTGATCTCCTAAATCTGTTTTTACACCTGGGTTGGCGAGGTATACTTGTTTTTCTCTTTCTAATAATTGTAATCCTAAATACGCGGCTCCTAAATTCCCAGTGACACAAAGCAAATCTCCAACCTTGGCACCATCTCGATAAACCAATTTACTACGCTCTTGCTGACCAATCGCCGTCACGCTAATGATGAGTCCTTTGGGAGAAGAGGTGGTATCTCCACCAATTAAATCTACTTTATAATATTTACAGGCTTGTTCGATTCCAGCATAAAATTCTTCTAAGGCTTCCACAGAATAGCGATTAGACAAAGCCAATGAAACGGTAATCTGTTTTGGATAGGCATTCATCGCGTAAATATCTGATAGGTTCACTACTACCGCTTTATATCCAAGATGTTTAAGCGGTGAATACATCATATCAAAATGAATACCTTCTACTAACATATCGGTCGAAACAACCGTCATTAGATTACCATTCTCAATAACCGCCGCATCATCACCAACAGCTTTGACCGTCGATAGATTTTTATTTTTAAAATTCTTGGTCAAATGGTCAATTAATCCAAATTCTCCGAGTGTGTTGACGTCTGTCCTTTTCTTATTCTCTTCCATGTTATTTATTTCGAGTGTGTTTTTATTTCGAGGTTTTTATAATTTTCTCGACTTCCAGTTTTCTTAGTTGCTTACTCCCTTCGGTCATAACGCAACTGCGTAAACGTGGAAGGAAAATTCTAAAATTCCTCGATTCTTTGTTTCGAGGTTTTTTAATTTTTTTAAATTTCGAATTTACTTAGTTGTTCATTCCTTTGTCATTCTCTGCCTGCGCAAATGTCGAAAGAAAAATTAAAAATTCCTCTCAACGGTTCTATTTTGAGAGAAGTCGTATTTTTAATTCGATTTTTTTGGGACTAGTTAGCAATTTTCTGCAAGATACGCTATAATACCCATTTTTGTAATTGGTTATAAGTTGGCTGACATTCTTCGAGCAATGGTTTTAGTTTTTCTGGAAATGGATCGGTTTTTTTTCGGTATTCACCGAATCCGGTGCTTTGATGTACATTTTTATACCAATATTTTGCCCAGATTCCGTCTTCTGGTCTAGGGCCTGCAGACCAATTTAGCATTGCAGGGTCAAAAGGAATTTCTATTTTTTCGCATAGTTTAGTAAATACTTTCTGAGGATTCTCTAGTACTTTTCTTGCATCCAAGACGATAATCTCTTGATCTATTTTTTGTAAATATTCAATGAGTTCTAAATGGGCGGCGTAGCCTACGTCCATCATAGTTGGCGTCGCCACTTGTTGTGCATAAGAAGGAAGCATATCTACCGGATCGCGGGTAAGAATAAGATTGGTCATCTCATCCATAAAAGACCAATCTAGATCTACCAGATGATGCGTCATTTGTTTAAAAAAGGCGATCGGTTGATCATGTGTTCCGCGCATCATTTCAATGACTTTTTTTCCGTCATTTTCCATATCTGCCAAAATCTCTTCCGCGCCAGGATGATATTCATCCGCGGAAGTATTCCTTAGATAATGCGCATAGAGTGGTTCGTCATATACACAAGTATCTGCGCGCTGAGCAAATGCGTACATTGTAGCCGTAGAAATATTTCTAGGTCCCGACCAAAGGTTAATTCTCTTCGTCATTTCTCGATTTATGATTGGATTTTTTGGATCATTAATTTAAAATTCTAATCGATCTCTGATTCGCGTAGGATGCAATCGATTAAAATCAATATTAAAACTAATTCGCTTTCCGTATCCACCTTTTTGATCCAATAATTCATTTACATTATCAGAATTTAAAAGCGGAAAATAAACACCTACCGTACCATCGAAAAAATCAAGCATTATTCCACCACTATAAACAAGTTGATCCGCAAAGGTATCCTCACTTCCCAAAGGTCCAGAATTATCAAAATAACCAAGATCGAAATAGGGTTTAATCGGAAGTCCCAAAGGCAATCGTTTCGGTAGATCTCCTTTTATATTTAAGGCAAAAATAAAGTTATTGCTCTTTCCTAAATTCCCTGCCTGACTCGCTCCAACTGGTAATTTCATACCTCCGTCATTCAAACTAATTTGTTGAGAAAAGAATCCAGCAGCTTCGGATCTTCCAAGAAATAACTCATCATATTTATAATCATTGAATCCTTCACTATACAATGCAAGTGATCCTTGGGTGGAACGTCCTGCTCCTCGATCACGAATTGTATTTTGTAAAAATCCTCCTACAAAAAAACGAAACGTTACATTCCGACCTGGCTTATAGGTATAGTTGGTCTTATAATCCAACGTAGCTTTCAAGTAACTTTGTTTGCCAATAAAACTTTCATAGGATTGCTGTTCTAGCGCAACTCTTAGTTTATATGGATTGACACCACGGTTATTTTCGGCAACATAACTAAGCTCAAAGATCGGTCTAGTGTCGGTTGTATTTCCGGTATAAATGGTTTCCATAGTAACCGTATCACGGGTGAAGGTTGCGGACTCTTCTGATAGAATTAAGGCTCTAAATTTTAAGTAATGATAAAAGCGTTTGTTCGGCGTCGTATTTAACTCCAAGGTGATTGATGGTGTTATTTTTCGATATTTCAAAAAATAATCATTGTCTTTGTTATAAAAAGAATCGAATTGTTTTGCACCTAATTTTAAGTGCACTCCTTTGATAGAATTGGACGCTGGGTAAAAGCGATAAGTCATTTCTCCCATTCCTATTATTTGCTTAGACTTAAAACCATAAGAAGGTAATAACGAAAATTCAAACGGTTTGATCGGAATAGAAATATTATAAAGTGCCAAACCAGCCATCACACCATCATATTTATTATATCCTACTGTTGGCGAAAAGTATAGCATACTTCGACTTGGATTTTCTACACCAGTTAAAAGCTTAAGTTTTATAGGTTCTATTTTCTTAAAACTACCGGTCGTTTTAATCGTGTTATTTCCACGATTGATCTCCGTTGTAAGACCTGTAGCATCAAGAACAATCTTATCATAATCCGTACCCGCAACATCAATCTTCTTACGTCCTTCAAATCCTTCGACAAACATCGTAGTTTTTATTTCTCCATTTTTAACACCACTAATTGGAAATGGGCCAGACATCTCCCCTTTATTTTCTATCGTTAATTGATAACCATTTCCATTTTTTTCAATATGCTGAATGGCATAATCCTGTTGATCTATTCCATCAATGAGATTGTCAAAAAGCCAATCTAATTTTTTACCGGTCGCCTTTTCTAGGTAGCTACGTAAATCTTCTGGCTGCGGATGACGAAATTTCCAAGTATCATAAAAGCCACGCATCGTCACATCAAATTTTTCCGTCCCTAAATATTTTTCTAACCATTTAAATGCAACTGCTGGTTTTTCGTAAGCTCCTAACCAATAGTTAACTCGTTTAAATTCATCCGCATGTGTATCCGGTGCTTGATCGTCCTTTCGACGTGCTTGCTGCAGATATCCTACCTCAAGAAGATCAACCTGCGAATCTTTAAAAAAGAAATCTCCACGGTCCGAAAATCGATCCTTTGCATAATATTGATCTCGATACCGATGGTCATAATAGGAGTTTAACCCTTCATCCATCCACGGATGGTCGCGTTCGTTAGATGCTAGAATTCCATAAAACCAATTATGTCCCACCTCGTGGGTAATCACTTCATCAAGCGCCTGCGCTGTTCCGGAAAATCCAATTACCGTAATCATTGGATATTCCATTCCCGCACCAGCACTGAGCGCACTCTGTACAGCAGTCGCATGAGGATAAGGATATTCTCCAACTAAATCTGAATAAAATTTAACCGAACGGTCTAAATATTTAATCGCTTCGTCTTTCCATAATCCAACTTCCGTTTTTGTAAAATATGCCCAAGTATCTACAGATTTTCCGGAAGCTAACTCAACCGCACTACGCTGTACCATAAATCTTTTGTCTGCAAACAACGCAAAATCGTGCACTCTTTCCGCTTGGTAATGCAACGTTTTCATCGTTGTACTACTAGTAGGAAATGTATCTCTCAGAAAATCGGCTTCCAAATCTAGTGTTGCTAATTTAGCATTTGATTCAAGGACTTTTTGTTCTAAAAATACCTTTTCAGAATTGGTTTGTAAAACTCCCGTAGCACCTACCACATAGTTTTCGGGTAAGGTAATTTTTACATCAAAACTTCCAAATTCACTATAAAATTCTCCCATATCGAGATAAGGCATTGGATGCCAACCATCTTGATCGTAGACGGCAGGCTTTGGATACCATTGGGTCAATTGATAAGATTCTTTGACATGACCTAATCGAGAAAAAGAAGATGGTATTTTTAAAGTAAATGGTGTTTTAATCACGATCGTTCCGCCAGCCGGTAGCGAATTATTTAATTTTAATAAACCGATATCTGGATTTTTAGCATCGTACTCAATTTCCTGAGCTTTCCCATCAACGGTAAAATTTAGATTACTAAATCCGCCTCGTTCTTTTTTATTAGAAAAATAAAAGTCCGTATCTCCCTGTCGAACTTTTTGTTTAGCAAAAGCGGTCTTTCTATTCTTATAAGCATTCGGCCAAAGATGAAGATAGATTTCATCAAGTGCAGTTGGTGCATTATTGGCATAAGTCATTTCGATATTTCCAGTAAGCTCGTGTTTTTTATCATCGAGGGTAACCTCAATTTTATAATTCACTTCCTGTTGAAAATAATCGGTCTGCGCCATTGCTGGCAAAGCGATTAAAAATAAGAGACCTAAAATCCAATATATTTTTTTCATTTTTCTATCTTTAAGATTAAAGCGTTTATCTAGCTGTAAAAATACATCTATTGCTGTTGTTATAAAATGATCTTATGAAATATCTATTCCTTTTATTTTTTTCTGGTTTGATAGGGTGTACTACTGCTCAACTACCTATCGACAAAGAAAAGCAGCCAATATCAATTGAAGCGAGTTTTCCAGAAAGTTGGGCTGGAGTTTATCGGGGAGAATTGGAGATCTACACTGCTACAGGTTTACAGCAATCTGTAGAGATGGAATTAGAGATTGCTTCGACCGATAGGGTTGATCGTTGGATTTGGGCGATTACTTATGGACCAGATTCGGTTGCTGGTCGTCGTTCTTATGAATTGGTCGTCGTGGATACAGCAAAAGGACATTATCAAATTGACGAAAAAAATTCGATTGTTCTCGAAGCTTTTTTAAAGGATGATTTTTTTGTTAGTCGATTTTCCGTGATGGGTAATTTACTCGATTGTACTTATGAAAAAGTAGCCGATGAAATTATTTTCACCATAGTCATGGGAAAGGAATCGGCGTTATTAGATACTGGTGGTGGAGTGATGGAAGGTGATACGATTCCGGTGGTGCAGGCTTATCCGATTGGCGTGGTGCAGCGAGGGAAGTTGAAGCGGATTTTTTGATGGATATCTAATGGTTAGGACGTCGTGTGTAAGGGCGTATTGCAATACGCTCTTACACACTTACTCCTCTACACCACACTTTCCCCCGTTCGTTTCTTTTCCCATTCCCAAGCGGTGCGCATGATATCTTCGATGTCTCTTTTAGGTTCCCAACCGAGTAGTTTGGCTGCTTTTTTATAATTAGAATAAATCGCTACTACATCACCTGCACGACGAGGACCTAATTCGTAATTGAGTTTTTTACCAGCTACTTTTTCGAAAGCATGAATGACTTCGAGAACAGAAGCACCTTCTCCAATACCAAGATTAAATACTTCGAAATTACTTTCGTTTTTTCCTTTCATCAAAAACTGCAGGGATTTTGTATGCGCATTGGCAAGATCCATCACGTGGATATAATCTCGGATACAGCTACCATCTCGGGTATCGTAATCGCTACCGAGTACCGTCATTTTCTCTCGCTTACCAATTCCAACTTCCGTAATTACAGGAACTAGGTTTGTACTAACATTGATAGGAGACTCTCCGATCAATCCTGATTCGTGAGCTCCAGCAGGATTAAAATAGCGGAGCGGAATTAGATTAAAAGTTGGATTTGCTCGTGCAAAATCTTTTAAAATATGTTCTCCCATCTGCTTCGTACGAGCATAAGGAGATTCGGCTTCTTCAAAAGGTGTTTTTTCGGTAACTGGCAAATCTTGTGCATTTCCATACACAGAACAAGAAGAGGA
>CALKJE010000291.1 GCA_937995675.1 uncultured Saprospiraceae bacterium | reverse complement strand
TAATTAAAGATTGTGTTTCATCATAAGCAGAAACTGTTGCAAATTCTAGCGGCAAATCAAAATCTGCGTCAATGACATTTCCTGATATATTAAACTTTAATGGCAAAGGTGTTGTGTGTAGGCTACTGGCAAATACCAGTGCCCATAGGACTAATAAAAGTTTCATAATGGTTTTTTATTCTAATTCAAAAAATCCAATTTAAACGCGGATTAACTTTTATCATAAATATAAGATTATAAATTATTACCACTTCTAATACTTGTTATTCTCCCTTAAAAAGACTTTATGTCAGTCAATTCCAATTTTTATTGTCAAAATGGCATTTGTTTTTTAAAGTACAAACCACTTCTGACAGAAAAAACTGGCTGGAACAGCCTTTGATGATCCTATCATTGTTTGGCATTCTATAATTCTTAATTATTGAACTAATTGCCACTCAAATGTTTATAATAGTAGTGAAACTATTCAACCGTTTCATAACACAAATCATAAAGAAATGAACCTTAATAATTTAACCATCAAGTCACAGGAAGTACTCCAACGAGCACAGCTTTTGGCTACCCAAAACGGACAACAAGCCATCGAAGCTGGACACGTCCTCAAGGGAATATTAGAAGTGGATGAACATGTTACGCCTTTTGTTTTGAAAAAATTGGGTGTAAACATGACAGCCGTTACACAAGCTGCGGATGCGACTGTAAAAGGCTATCCGAAAGTGAGTGGAGGGCAACCTTATGCTGCTCGATCTGTCGGTAATTTGCTTACACGTGCCACTGGTCACCTAAAAGAAATGGGCGATGAATATGTTTCAATCGAACATCTATTGATGGCCATGATTGAATTGCCAGATGCCGTAGCGCAGTTGCTAAAAGATAGTGGCGTAACTAAAGAAGGATTAAAAACAGCGATTACGGAATTGAGAAAAGGACGGAAAGTGGTAACGCACAGTGCGGAGAATTCTTATAACGCACTAAAAAAATATGCAGTTAATTTAAACGAAAAAGCCAAAGCTGGTAAACTCGATCCAGTGATTGGAAGAGATGAAGAAATTCGCCGTGTCTTACATATTTTAGCTCGACGAACAAAAAATAATCCGATCTTAATTGGAGAACCGGGCGTTGGTAAAACCGCGATTATCGAAGGTCTTGCTAATCGAATTGTCAACGGCGATGTCCCTGAAGATTTGATGGACAAAGAAATCTATGCACTCGATATGGGCGCATTGATTGCTGGCGCAAAATACCAAGGAGAATTTGAAGAGCGACTAAAAGCGGTGGTGAAAGAAGTGGTCGCAGCCGAAGGAAGTATGTTCTTATTTATCGACGAAATTCATACGTTGGTAGGCGCTGGAAAAGGTCAAGGAGCAATGGATGCCGCGAATATTTTAAAGCCTGCTTTAGCTCGTGGTGAACTTCGCGCCATCGGTGCAACGACGTTGAACGAGTACCAAAAATACTTTGAATCAGATAAAGCACTAGAACGTCGTTTTCAAAATGTAATGGTGACAGAACCAAACGAAGAAGACGCCATCAGCATCCTTCGTGGACTAAAAGAACGATACGAATCTCATCATAAAATTAATATTCGAGACGAAGCAATTGTGGCGGCTGTGCAATTATCCACTCGATATATTGCGGATCGTTTTCTACCCGATAAAGCCATTGATTTAATGGACGAAGCGGCCGCTCGACTACGGTTAGAAATGAACTCAATGCCAGAAGAACTTGATGAGATCGAGCGAAAAATTCGTCAGATTGAAATTGAGCGGGAGGCGATGAAACGAGAAAACGAAACTGGGAAAATTGAACTACTAAATGAGACGCTAGCCAACCTCGAAGAAGAACGAAATGGACTAAAGGCTCGTTGGGAAAGTGAACGCGCAGTCGTCCTTGGATTTCAACAAGCGAAAGAAAAAATCGAGCAATTACGACAAGAAGGTGTTCGTGCAGAACGAGAAGGTCGCTTTAGCGAAGCGGCCGAAATTCGCTACGGTCGTATTCCTGAATTGGAACAAAAAATGCAAGATCATCAGTCTCGTTTGCAGGAGATGCAGGAGAACAATAATATGATGTTGAAAGAAGAAGTGGATGCAGAAGATATCGCACAAATTGTGAGTAAGTGGACAGGTGTGCCGGTTACGCGAATGCTAAAATCAGAGCGAGAAAAACTAGTTTACTTAGAAGACGAATTGCATAAACGAGTTGTTGGACAGGATGAGGCGATTACCTTAGTATCGGATGCGATCCGTCGTAGCCGTACAGGTTTGTCCGATGATAAACGACCGATTGGTTCCTTTCTGTTCTTAGGAACGACAGGTGTTGGGAAAACAGAATTGGCGAAAGCCATCGCGGAATATTTATTCAACGATGAAAGCTTGATGACCCGAATTGATATGAGTGAGTATCAAGAAAAGCATGCCGTATCGCGACTAATTGGTGCGCCTCCGGGCTACGTTGGTTACGACGAAGGTGGACAGTTGACGGAAGCAGTACGACGCAAACCTTACTCCGTAGTGTTGCTAGATGAGATCGAAAAAGCACACCCTGATGTCTTTAATACTTTATTGCAAGTATTGGATGATGGACATCTGACGGATAGTAAAGGACGGTTGGTGAATTTTAAAAACACCATCATCATTATGACTTCTAATATTGGGTCAGATATTATTCAAGATCAGTTTGAGCAATTGTCTGAAGGGAATTTTGAAAAGGTGATGTCCAAGACGCAGACACTAGTCTTTAATCGCTTAAAGCAGACAGTTCGTCCAGAATTTTTAAATCGAATTGACGAAGTGGTCATGTTTGAACCATTGAGTAGTAAGCATATTCAACGAATTGTAGAACTTCAATTGGAGGGCGTAAAACGTACCTTGCTACTTAAGCACGAAGTAGAATTAGAATTTACAAAACAAGCGATGGACTACCTAGCGGAAACTGGATTTGATCCACAATTCGGTGCACGTCCGATTAAGCGAGTCATCCAACGAAAGGTTTTGAATATTCTTTCTAAGAAGTTTTTATTAAACGAAATTCAACCTAAGTCTAAGGTTGTGATAGATTCTTTTGGAGAAGGATTGGTCTTTCGAGGTGCGACAGAAGTAGATAAAGACTAAAAGATAAATTGAGATAAAAAAAATATAGTTTAAATAGTTTGAAAGCGTTTCACAAGTTTATAGTGAAACGCTTTTTTTATTTCACTGAAGTCTTTTTTTTAAAGATAATTCTATATATTTGTTTATCATCCAAATAGGATACTTTAAAAAACCTTAGAATTATAAAATCAAAAAAATGAAAACAATGAAAAGAAGAAAATTTATGCTATCTACCAGTTTGGTAGGTGCTTCGACGTTAGTAATGGGAGCTGATTTATCTAGTATTTTGAATGATACTTCCCATTGGAATTATCCAGCGTCTCTTTCCGCTCCAGAAATTGAACATCTCGGAGAGATGGCGAATAACTTAGTTCCTCATATTCCGGTTATGGTTAAGAACAAAAAGAAATTCGTTAGAAATATGTTGGAGCCACAGCGTATTCTGAAAAGTGAGCAAGACAAAAATGGTTATCGTACTACCTTTATGAATAAAAATAAACAGATGGTATTAATCTATCAAAAGGCAGGACAATCAGTTACTCGCTTTCTCTGAGTTTGAGATCATGACTCATCAGGAAACTTTGCAAAAAATCGTTGAAGTATTCACAGAGCCTAGCGTTGATTATAGCCAACTCTCTAAGGCAATTGAACAGCTAAGAGCGCTTTATTTAAACCTTTCCAAAGTAGACTTGAATAACGATGAGAATCGTAAAGATATCCATTCATCTAATGGTAAAGCGATCGGTACTACCTGGGCTGCTTTGTGTGTAGATGATATGGTTCGAACTAAAAAGTTTATTTCCGGTGTTTATCAGGCAGTACAAAAACTACTTGGTGAGCATCCGGAAAAAAACGTTCACATTCTATACGCCGGGACGGGTCCTTTTGCTACTTTGGTGTCTCCATTGACTGCAATTTTTTCAAGTGATCAACTTCAATTTACTTTTTTGGAATTGAATTCAGAAAGTTACCAAAAAGTTCAACAGGTAGTTCAACAGCTTGGAATAGGAAATTATGTCCGAAGAATTGTACAATGTGATGCTACGACTTACCAAATACCAGTTGATGAACAAGTCGATATTCTCCTTTCGGAAACCATGCAATACGCACTAAAAGGAGAACAACAGGTACCCATTATTTATAACCTACTACCCCAAATTGACAACGAAGTAATCCTCATTCCTGAAGTTATCGAGCTACAACTAGCAGGAGTAAATGCTGCTCAGAATGAAAGTCGAATGATGAATGGTTCTGAAGAACCTTATTATCATATTTTAGGTAGTTTTTTTAAATTAGATATCGCTTCTGTCCGTGCTTTTTATGCAAAGCAGAAACATCTCCCTGTCAATCATAAATTTTTGGACCGAAATTTTAGAATTCCTGAAGTAGTACAAACAGATTATCCAGAGCTTTATGTCTTTACGCGTCTTTGTGTTTATCAAAACATAGAAATTCTTCCTTATGAAAGTGGATTAACTATTCCTTATAAATTGGCCGACCTCAATGGAAAACGAAAAAGAACAACTCAAATGCAGGTCGCTTATGCATTAGGAGAAAATCCAGGTATCCGGTTTTCTTTTTCTTAGAAAATTTTTTAAGAAATATTTTTGATCTAGTTAAATTTAGAACCCGAAAGGAAATTCTCCTTACCTTTACCTCATGGATCATTATTCCTTATTTGAACTTAACGAATACATTCGAAGAATCGTCGCCCTCAATTTTCCGACAGGGTTGTGGATCTCTTGTGAAATTGCACAAGTGAATGAATCACGAGGTCATTATTATTTTAATCTGATTGAAAAAGATGAGACTGATGGTGTCATCATCGCTCAATCTGAAGGAGTCATGTGGCAACGAACTTATCGGAGCCTAAGACGAAAGATTGGGAAAACGATGGACAGCTTATTGCAAAATGGAATCACCGTAATGCTCAAAGTAACGGTTGATTTTCATGAACGATATGGCCTGAAATTAACCGTCGAAGATATTGATCCAGTCTATACGATGGGTAAGTTGGAACAACAACGCCGTGAAACCATCGCTACTTTACACAACCAAGGTTTGCTTACGCAGAACCGCGAAAAAAGCTTACCAAAAGTCATACAACGCATTGCCGTTATTAGTTCGGCGACCGCCGCTGGATATAAAGATTACCAAGAGCAGTTGATGGGAAATACTTATGGTTATAAATTTCATAGCACACTTTTACCTGCTGCGGTACAAGGACAAAATGCCGTTGCAGAAATTATCAATCAATTAGAAAAAATTGCATTGAGTCCTGATCGTTATGATGTGGTGGTGCTGGTAAGAGGAGGAGGAGCACGGTTGGATTTAATGGCTTTTGATCAATTAGCGCTTTGTGAAAAGATTGCTAAATGTCCCTTACCCGTACTCGCAGGTATTGGACACGAAGTGGATGAAACGGTAACCGATTTAGTGGCACATCAAAGTTTAAAAACACCAACGGCGGTGGCTGCTTTTATTATTGAAAATAATTTACATTTTGAAAGTGAACTAATCGATATTGGTCATTGGATCCAACAAACGATAGGAGATCGTCTAATCACGCAAGAGCAAAATCTTCGAGGATACGAGCAAGTTTTAAATATCCAACCACAAAATTTATTACTACAAAATTCACGAATGCTCGATTATCTAGCGGAAGAATTACCGCGCTTGATAACGCAACAAGTAGGTCACGCCAGTCGGGAATTAAATCAGATCGAACAGGTAGTAGGATTGCTAGATCCGGTAGCAGTTTTGGCGCGTGGATATTCCTTGACGATGGAAAATGGAAAGTTGATTCGATCCGTAAAAGAAGTTAAGAAAGGTGATCGGTTAGAAACGAAATTTGGAGATGGAGCAGTGGAGAGTGTGGTAGAGTAGCGATAGCTGAAATGTTGAATCGCAGAGTAAAACTCAACAATTCAACATTCAACAATTATGTTTGCTAATAGGCAAATTCAACAAGCTCTAATATGCATGCTTCCCACGATTCCAGCCCTTCACGCCCAAAAACTTCACACCATCATCAGCAGCCGGTTCTTCCAATTGCGTACCCATACTATCGTTCCAACGATTCAGGTAACCGAATAATGCGACGACACCCAAAATTTCCACAATCTCACCTTCGTCCCAATGCTTACGTAAATTATCTGCCACCTCATCCGTCACTGAATTAGGAACGGTAGATGCAGCAATAGCAAAATCAAAAACAACTCGTTCTGCATCCGTAAAAGCAGGATAAGTTTTATATTCCCAAATATGGTTGATCTTATCTTGTTCAGAACCGTATCGCTCTGCCGCACGAATCGCATGCGCTTCACAATAACGACAGCCTGCCGTCATACTAGATAAATATGCTAATAGTCTTTTTAGCCCACTGGTTACCCGTCCTTTATTTTCCATCACCGCCTTATTCATTTCCATAAAAGCATAAGCAATCCGAGGACGATGCATCATGGTAAATAAACTATTAGGCGTAAAGCCCAACGTCTCTTGGTAAAAATCTGCCATCTCCGCAGTTTCCTTATTCGCATTGCGATCCAATGGAGATACTAATGGTTTTTTCATTTTATTTTATTTATAATTTAGTTTTTAAATTCTATTCTATTTCCTATGCTAAAAATTAACGATTCAATGATTCAATGATTCAACGATTCAACGATTCAACGATTCAACAATTCAGAATCCGCGCGCATCATCATCTCCTCGCACATCCGCTGCTCCTTCCCAACGACCATCTGCTCGTTTAAGAATTGCTTCCACGCGGCCAAAGTTACCTCTTTGTTTTAGGTTGTGACCTTTTTCTTTTAGATTTTTTTCAACAGTTGGAGACAGTTTGACCAGTTTGTCTAGTTGAATGGCATCTGGTTTCCATTGATGGTGAAAACGGCCGAGACTAACAGCCTCTGGAAGTGATTTATCAAATTCGATAACATTGAGAATCGTTTGGAAAACCGAAGTAATAATCGTGGAGCCACCTGGTGTTCCGACGACCATGTATACCTTATTATCTTTTGTTACAATAGTCGGCGTCATAGAACTAAGCATTCGTTTTCCTGGTTCGATGGCATTGGCTTCATTTCCGATTAGACCAAACATATTTGGAACACCTGGTTTAGCAGAAAAATCATCCATTTCATTATTCAATAAAAAACCAGCACCGCTCACTACTGTTTTAGAACCATAGCCGCCATTAATGGTCGTGGTCAAAGAAACCGCATTACCCGCTGCATCCACTACACAAAAATGCGTGGTCTCTTCACTTTCGATCGGCGTGACCAATCCGGCTCCAATTAATTCACTATCACTAGCATTATTGGGATCAAAATCAGCCATTCTATTTTTTAAATAATCAGCCTCTAATAAAGAGCGAATCGGAACAGGAACAAAATCTGAATCTCCCAGATAGGTGGCTCGGTCAGCATAAACCCGGCGTTCGGCTTCCGCCATCAAGTGAATCGCTTCAGCAGATTGGAATCCATATTTTCGAAGCGGGTAGGGTTCTACCATTTTCAATAATTGAGAAAGTGCCAATCCTCCACTAGAAGGTGGAGGCATAGAGATCACCTGATAGTCTTTATAATCACTTACCAATGGTGCTCTCCAAACAGCTTCATAGTTTTTTAAATCTTCTAGAGAGATAATTCCTTTCCCCGCTTTCATTTCTGCGACAATCATTTCTGCCGTTTCTCCTTCATAAAAACCAGCGGCTCCCTTGTCACGAATCCGAGTCAGGGTCTTCGCCAAATCTGACTGAACCAGTAAATCACCAGCCTTCCACTCGGTGTCTTTTACAAAAGCAGGAGTGGTCGTATTTAATTTAATGAAAGCTTCTCGAGTTCGATTGAGGCCGTTTGCTTGTTGTTCTGTTAAAACAAATCCATCACGAGCCAGCGCAATGGCTGGATCAATTAAGGCTTGGAAATCCTTTAATTTACTATAACGCTCAAAGGCCGCTTGCATGCCGGCTACACTTCCTGGAACTCCTGCAGCCAGGTGACCATCTATACTAAGGCGAGGAATGACGTCTTTATTTTCATCTAAATACATGTCTCTACTGGCTGCTCCGGGCGCTTTTTCTCGAAAATCTAAGGTATTGGTCATTCCATCAGACATTCTTACCACCATAAAGCCTCCACCGCCAATATTACCAGCTACAGGGTACACAACCGCTAGTGCATATTGGACCGCAATGGCAGCATCAACGGCATTTCCACCTTTTTTTAAAATTTCCAACCCTATTTCTGAGGCTAATGGATGGGCTGAAACGACCATTGTTTGGTCCGCAATAGCAGATTTTTGTAAAGAATAGGAGAAGGGAGCCTTCGTTTTACAACTAATTACAGTTATAATTAAAAAAATATATAAAAAATAACAATTTGATCTCATGTTGGTACGGTAGTTGAAAGTAATATGAAAAAATAATATTTGTTTTTATTAATATTTAATTTGAATAATATTTGTTTTTGGTATCATATTTGAAAGTATATAAATAACTGAAAATAAACCAATAATATAATTTTAAAAATATAATGTTTATAAAATTATAAAAACAGAAACACCTTAGAACACGAAATAAACAAGTCGGCAGTACCACACACGTACACCTGTTGACTTTAAGAATTGGTTATGTATTTTCATGGTTATGTTGTTGTGTCATCCCGAATTTCGGAGATGACACTTTTTTTTTGTTAAATTCGTTATTTCAATATAGCTTTTAAAACAGCTTTATTTATTCTAATCAATTTATTGTCAATAAGTTATCAATAAATTGGAATTATATTTGCGCTTAACAACTTATAAAAAAGTGCTTAAAAGCGTATAAAAAATCATTTTAAATACTACTATAATGAAAAAACTGATTCTTCCTTTACTATTGTTGGTATCTACTATGTCTTTTGGACAAATCTACGTTGGAAAGTCTGATATCAATACACGTCCTCTGCAATATATTGAGATTTGGGACAAACCCATAAAATCTATCGGAAAGTCTTACGCTATGGT
The DNA here is from genome assembly GCA_937995675.1 of uncultured Saprospiraceae bacterium. Classification (GTDB taxonomy): domain Bacteria; phylum Bacteroidota; class Bacteroidia; order Chitinophagales; family Saprospiraceae; genus JALZUU01. The sequence goes on along the minus strand of CALKJE010000291.1, from coordinate 5,653 downwards.
GGACTACGGCCAGGTGACGGATAAAGATAATAAATCAAGTTGGAGAATTTCCAATCGCAACGGTACGCCAATAGAATTTAATGGTATCGTCGATGTACTTAATTATATGCATCGCAATGGTTGGGAAATTTTGCACAACAAAACTACCGATGGCTATGAATCTTACCTTATGAAAAGAAAAGCAGGATATATCGCCCCAGATGTAGGTATTTCAAAACTCGAAAAGGAATAAATAGATCTTTTTTAGTTTTAGAATACTTGACCGAAATCGGATTTATCATAAATCTGATTTCGGTCATTTTATTTTGCCCACGTACTTAACTTCAATAATTTGTTTCCTGTTAACATTTTAGTACCTCTTTAGCAGATTAGGTTTTGCTTTTGCCTTTGAATTTGAAAAAACTATCGAGTACAAAGTGAATTTAATGACCACTGCATTACCCCCTAATTCCCCCGTTCTATCTCAAACACCTCTTCTATATCCACAACTCCGCGAAGATATCTTTTGACGGTAAGTTGATTGCCTTCTATTGAACATTCCACATATTTTGCTTCTCTTGCTGCTCCAGTTATAAAGGTGGGAATAAAGTCAGGTCGGACATTTCCAACACCGATAGATTCTCCATCCCATGGCAAATAACATTCATCACAATAATGAGCATGTCCAGTTAGAATAAGAATGACATTATAAGATTTTAATAACTCCCAATATTTTTTTCGATCTTCTTTTGTCCACCATTCTGCTTTTGGATTGATTTGACCATCAACTACGCCACGAGAAAATTTATCCATTCCATAATGATGCGCTAGTACAACCGGTCTTCCGGAATCTCCCACATTTTTTTCTAAATCATTTTTTAAATAAGTATATCCTCGAAATGGATTCTTTGCCCCTTTATAACTGACGGGTTTATCACCAGGATAAATATTTAGTTGAACAAAATGTACATCTTCCCAATCCCATGAGTAATGTATATTGGGAAAAGAAGTCTCTACCGCTGGAATCCTTTTTCGAGTCCTAATTTCATCCCAAATTTGAATAGAGGCAGAATCCCAATATAATTTATCCCCCGGAATAATCTCATCCAGGCCGTATTCTTGGGAATGTTTAACATCAGCTGGCCCATCTTCTCCTACATAACTATAGTCATGATTGCCTAAACCATCAAAAGCATACGGTTTAAAGCAACGAATAAAAGATTGATATTTTTCGAATTCGTCTAAACGACTATTGTGCGTAAGGTCTCCGCTAATGATGACGCCCCGATAATCTCCACAGCACATTTTACGAGAAAGTGTCGCACTAATACTATCCGAATTTACAACAGATGGTTTTGGTGGGTTCATCTCTTCATAATTATATTGCGGATCCGCTGTGGCTAAAAAGCGAATAGTATTAGGATCTTTGATTTCACGATTATGATCACAACTACAAGGACAGTTTGCAACGGCGGTTTTATCCTTTTGGCAACCAAATCCTAATAATATTATTCCCAGTAAAACAGAAAAAAGCATTTGTTTCATGGCGGCAAAAATAATCAAAGTCTTGGGATTAATAGAATAGGTGACTCAAGAGTTAGCATGCAATTTAAAACCAAACCCGAGTTGTAAAAATGCTTTTTCTTAGGGTATTTAATCTATCCCATAAAAGGGGAAATTTTTCTTGTGCAGTATTCGAGACTTATTTTCGGACTGATCCCAGCGGGATCACAGTATGTTAGCCGAGATTCGAGGCGCGCATTTGATCGATCCCAGAGGGATCGCAGTATTTTTTTGATGAGAGGATTAGTAAAATAAATATATCAGATTTGATGAAATTTCAAAATTATCAATCATAAAAGTGTATTCATTTTTTTTCTTAATTGCACATCCTTGCAAACACCAAAAACAGCTATTGCTTTTTTGATTATATTTGTCTGCCCCACCACTATTTCAATTTTATTATACCATGAAGAGCTATCTCCCGCGTATTGTCGGCGCTTATTATAATTTACTTTCACTCATCGCCCGCGAAAAGGCTACCCAAAAAGCATTTGACCTTTTTAGTCAACCGAGAATTGGTCGTCTAACACCAATGGATCAAGAATTTTTAAGCACTGCCGAAAGAGAACAAATGCTTGCTTCTTCTAGTGGTCAATTAAAGGCTTACGAATGGAATACAGAAGGAACTAAAACCATTCTTTTACTGCATGGTTGGGAATCAAATTCTGCTCGTTGGAAAAACCTGATTAAATTATTGGTACAAGATGGTCATCATGTCGTTGCCATTGATGCGCCAGCACATGGTGGATCAGAAGGCACATACTTTAATATGATGTTATACGGAGATTTTATTGATGTAGCTCATCGAAAATTTGAACCTTACTTTACCGTTGGACACTCCGTCGGAGGTGGTTCATTAGCATATTATTTGTCTCACTATAATGGCCCGAAACCAGAGCGAATTGCCTTGTTAGGTGTTCCTTCTGAACTAGAACAAATGCTAGAATATTATGCTCGTATTATTGGATTAGGCACTAGAAATGTTCAACACCTTCGAGAATATATCCTGCGAAATACAGGAAAAGCCATACGATATTTTTCAGTAAAAAAATTTTGTAATAAAATACAATTACCAACCCTGATCGTTCACGATATTGAAGATACCATCGCAATGTTTAAAGATAGTCAGGCTTACCATAATATTATCCCTGTTTCAGAATTGGTGCTAACCAATGGATTAGGACATAGCCTACAAGGTGCAGAAGTATACCAACGAATTAGAACGTTTTTTGCAAAAGTCAAATAAAGACCACGTAAAGACAATTCACGTAAAGACAATTCATGAATTGTCTCTCTCTACACTGCCTCTACGTGAATTGCATCCTCAAACCTATTCCTTCCCCGAAGCCTCCGCGTCCTCCGCTTTCGCCTCTGGTAATAAAACGATCTGAATATAATTATTCCAATCGAAATAATCGTTTGCTGCCTTCTTGATATGATCACCCGTCAGACTATTGATTCCTTCTTCCAGACTTTCCAAGGAAATATTCTTAGCATCCAGATTTTCAATATAAGCGTTTTCTAAAGAGCTAATCCAGAATCTATTTTCTTTCAAATCTTTAATCCGACCTTGACGCTGTGTCTCTTTAATCTTATTCATATCCTTGTCCTCTGCACCATTTAATTGAGCGTTCTTAATATCCGTCATCGCAGTTTCAATCAACTCGTCTACACGCGGAGGATCGGCATTGAAAGAGATGGTAATATTATATTTCGATTCTGGATATTGAGAAGTATTACCACTCACCCGTACACCGTACACCCCACCTTTGTCTTCTCGCATGGATTCTCTCATTTTAATTCTAAGAATATCGATCATAGATTTGAAATGGTAACGATTCTCTGGTGTCCAGTTAAAGTCTCCGTGAAAGGTAATATCTACCAATGCTTTAGGAGCTTCTCCATAAGTCAACGTCTTTTTAATCACGCCATTTTGATATTTAACATTGGTGTTCTTCCAAGTTTCTCCTTTGTTGGTCGCAGGTAAATTGCCCAAGTACTTAGACAACATAGGAATGGTTTTTTCCTTGTCAAAATTTCCAACTAAAAAGAAAGTCATCCCACTCGCATCGGCGAATCGCTCTTGATAGATTTGATAGATACGATCCATATCTAATTGTTCCATATCAGCTGCGGTTGGAAATCCAACTCTAGGATGATTATCATACTTGATTTTTAAAGTCTGATCAAAAAAGTAATAATCAGGTTGTGAAAGTAAATTTTTATAAACCGCAGTTTGTTTAGTTTTATAAGAATTCAAAACTTCCAAATCTTTTCTCGGCTTGGTTGCATACAAATAGACCATTTCTAACATCGTTTGTAAATCATCTGGCGATGCACTTCCTCTAAAACCTTGTCGCAGTCCACCAATCCAAGGATTCAGTCGAACTACTTTTCCAGTCATTTTTTTAGTCAATTGCATATTGTCAAAATTCCCAACCCCAGATTGACCGATTACTCGCGCAGCGTTACTGGCTTGCTGATATTCTTGATCATTGTATAATGAATTACCACCAAGACTAAAAGCACGTAACAATACTTCATCGTTTTTAAAGTCCGTAGATTTTAAAACTACTTTCACACCATTTGCTAAAGTAATTTCTGTGGCATTAATCTCCGAAATTTCTTTAGTTGAAGTGACTGGTTTTGCCATTAGCGTTTCAGCTAATAGTGGTTCGTCGTTTACTTCATCTACATAGGCATTGATATTTTGATCTTTTACTTTAGTTAGTAAACTACGAATCTCCGTTTCGGTAGGAAGTGGTGAATCTGCTTTTTCAGGGCCCGTTACGACCACCACCCGGTTTTTATCTGTAATCCATTTTTTTGCCAATCCATTTACCTCTTCTAATTTTATAGTTGGTAGAAATTGGTTGTAGAATTTTACCTCATCTTTGATAGAAGGAATAGGTGTTTGATCTAAATAATTATAAACATAACGCATCGCAAAACGACGGCTATCTGTTTTATCTTTTTCTTTAAAAGCCTTTTCCATTTTAGTTAGCAATTCTTCTTTCGCTCGACCTAATTCTGTACCGGTAAAACCATGACGTAGTACCCGTTCGTTTTCTGTCATGATGACTTCAAGTCCGCGCGCGGCACCACCTTCAGGAACCATTGCGTAAGAAGAGTAGGTCGCAAGACTTCCAACGTCTCCATCATAACCTGTATAAGCAAAGGAGAAAGGAGGATTTGGTTGCTGACTGATCTCACTAAGACGAGCACTTAACATCGTATTGTAAAGACGGTGTACCAGGTTTTCACGATAGCTGAGTAAATCGGTAACAGGCTTATATTCATGTTTGTAAACCAATTGTACATTCGTAAAAGGTGCTTCTTTATCCGAAACAATCGATACCAAAGTTTCATCGTGATTTGGAACAGGGGAGGCTTCAACCGGACGATTGTTTTCTGGGTTTTTTAATTTACCAAAACGTTGTTTGACATCTTTCTCCATCATATCTACATCGAAATCACCTACTACGACCACTGCCATTAAATTAGGTCGATACCAATCTTTATAAAATCGCTTAACCGTTGCATAATCTGCGTTACGAATAATTTCAGGCTTCCCGATTGGTAAGCGTTTTGCGTAGCGAGAATCGTTATAAAGAACTGGCAACCATTGGTTGAGCATTCTTTGATTTGGACTTAAACGGGAACGCCATTCAGATTCAACAACCCCTCTTTCTTTATCTATTTCCTCATGATCAAAGGTTACGCCACCTGCCCAATCTTTGAGTATCAACATGCCTTTATCAAATAATTCTGCACTGTCCGTTCTGACTTGCAGCATATATACAGTCTCATCAAAGGAGGTGTATGCGTTTAAATCTGGACCAAACCTAGTACCAACTGATTCTAAGTAATCTACTAGTTCACTTTTTTCAAAATTTTCAGTACCGTTAAATGCCATATGTTCTACGAAGTGAGCAAGACCTTTTTGGTCTTCATCCTCAAGTATAGATCCTGCATTAACAGCGAGCCTCAACTCAGCACGATTTTCTGGTTTTGCATTTTTTTGAATGTAATATTTCATTCCGTTGCTTAGCTTGCCTTCTATCAGTCGATTGTCAGTTGCAATAATATCAGACGCTTCTGTTTTATCCTC
>CALKJE010000290.1 GCA_937995675.1 uncultured Saprospiraceae bacterium | reverse complement strand
GGAATTGTAAATGAAAAGTTTATTGAAGAGGTTAATAGACTAGCTAGTGATAATTTTTCATTTAATTGGATAAGTTTGGACGAACAAAGGCGAGAGGAAGATTATGGTAATTGGTGTTTTATTGGTGATCTGAAAGAATTAAAAGAAGAGTTAGAAGAAGCTTATAGTAAACATATTACAATTATACTTGAGCCTGATTGGTTGAATGAAGAAATAATTTATCATGGCTATATTCCTGATGAGGACGGTGTTGTTAGGCCAGGTTCATACTAATTTATTGAGGTACTAATTATTCATAATTTTTTTCAGATTAGTCATATATGAAATTTTATTTTTTTAATAGTACAGCTTTATATTGTTTTTTGTTTTTATTGCTGATTCCAGTTATTGCTGCTTTTTCAATAGAGTTATATTTTGTAGTATTACTATGCATAGGGAGTTGGTGGGTTATAACTATTCAGAGTTTAAGACTTAGAGATGGTCAAATTATTTATAAAAACACTATTTTTTCAAAGCCTAAAATATGGGAGTTTGAAACTATTGAGAGAAAAGAATTACATGTCTATTTAGCTAAGGAAAAAAATAGAGTAACGGAAATATACCATAACGAAGGGTTTGACTTTTCAACCGTTGAATTTTATACTGATAAGGATGAATTGATTGTAGAAGAAAATGGAGACAAAATTTTTTCTACAATTGTAAATTTCTTTGAATTAAAGCCCTAAATACGAAGAAATAAGGCGTAGCCATCAGTAGCACCTCTCATCCATCCCCACTATGACACCACAAGCCGAAACCGCAAAATAAAAGGATTAAAAAATAAAAGGTGCTAGTATATACGTCTTCGTATAGATACACCTTTACAAGCAAAAAAAGCCAGGAAAAAAGGCGTTATCACCTAATCACCTCACCACCTCCTGTATCATCCCCAACAACCGATTCGTATAACTCGGATCACACCAACGCAAAACCACCACCATATTCTTATCCGGCTCAATGATAATATAATTGCCTCCAAAACCAGCGGCGTAATAACCATTCTTACTCAGGTTGGTCATTCGTTTTCCGGGCAACCACCAAAGATATCCATAAGCAGATTCGGCAGCAGAAGGCGTCGTTATTTTTTCAATCCAATTTTTGGAAAAGAGTTGTTTTCCATTCCAATTTCCTTTATTTAAAAATAATAAACCATAGCGCGCATGATCTTCGGTATTCATAAAAATTCCACCACCAGAATGACCACCACCACTGACCGATTGCATTTTTAAACCATCCACATTCGTCCAAGAATTTTCATACCCAAACCATCGCCACGTTGGACTGGCGCCAATCGGATCCATGATTTTTTCTTTGAGTATCATCGGTAAGGGTTTTCGCCAAACTTGTAAAAGTGAGTAGGCCAGCAAGTTGACACGAACGTCATTATATTCCATCACCGTTCCCGGCTCCACTAATTTTCTAAATCGCCAATCATCAATATCACCACTGCGCGGCGGACGATCATTCCAATCATAACCGCCCCATAATTGACCAGACCAATCGGAGGATTGCGTCAGTAAATGATCCCAGTTTATCTTACTATTATGACGACCATCAAAATGCCCATCCCAAACATAATTTTTTACTGGATCTTCTAAGTTCCTAATCAAACCAGCGTCCAAAGCCAAACCAGCCATCGTAGAAAGATAACTTTTCGTCACACTAAAAGACATGTCCACGCGCTTGGTATCTCCCCATTCTGCAATCACATATCCGTCCTTGATAATCATCCCCGCTGGACCTCCTCTTTCTTTGACGGAACCAAGAATTTTATGATAAGGTTCTCTTTCAAATCCTTTTAGAATGGCTTGCGATAAATCTTTTGGACCTTTATATTCAAAAACAACCGTTGAGTCAATTATCTGTTTTATTTTTTGAGCATCAATCCCAAATTCAGCAGGGGCTTTTCTTTCCCATTCTTTTGTTGGAAAATGATTTTGTCCAAGAAGAATTGCATTTCCGATTAGGAGGATAAGGAGGGGGAGGAGGTAGGTTTTATTGAGCATGTTTTTGTAATGTTTAATCGTTTAATCGTTTAATCGTTGAATCGTTTAATCGTTGATTTGTTGAATCGTTTAATCGTTGATTTGTTTAATCGTTTAAAAAGTAAAATAATTTTTTTAACTCAAAACTCCGTTTGTTTACAGCTCCAGCTGTAGATACAAAATTCCTAAAACCCAAACATCAAAATTCTGCATCCACTTCCACAACCATCCTCTCCCGACTTTCAGGATGATAAAACGCTAACCGTTCAGCGTGTAAGCATAATCGTTCGGCTTTGGTTCCATAGAGGTCATCGCCGATGATCGGGCAGCCAAGTCCGAGCGTGTGTGCGGCATGTACGCGCAGCTGATGACTACGGCCCGTCAATGGATAGAAGTAGACTTTTGTATGCGTTTCTGTTCGTTCAATGACTTCCCAATCGGTGATGGCGGTTTTACCATGTTCATAGCAAATCATTTGATGCGGTCGGTTGTCGTAATCGGTTCGTAGCGGCAAATTTATTCGACCGGCTTCTCCTTCGACGACGCCTTCTAGCAAGGCAACATATCTTTTTTTAATGGTTCGGTTGACGAATTGTCTTTGTAGAAATTTATGGTTTTCTGGATTTTTTGTTAATAATAAAATACCTGAAGTATGCATGTCTAATCGATGAATGATCATGGCGCCGTCAACTTCGGGATGACGTTGGTGCATTCGACTTTGGACAGAGTCTGGAATGAATTTTCCGGGAGTAGAAAGTAATCCGGATGGTTTATTTACCAATACGATATGTTCATCTTCAAATAAAATAGGAAGGTCTTTTTCTTTTGCTGGATTGATTAGCATTGGATCTTCGTCGACTTCCATTCCTGCGAGCATATGCGTGAGAATGGGTTTGCATTTACCGATACAAGCGTGGTAGTGTTGACGATGTTTGCGGACGGAAGAGGCGGGAGATTTTCCCCACCAAAATTCGGTAAGCGCAATCGGTTGTAGCCGATTCATAAAAGCGTATTGTAGTAATTTTGGTGCGGCACATTCTCCTGCTCCAGAAGGTTTCGGAGTATCTTTAAAAATTTCGTGTAAGTTTTTTTCTTCTCCTAGAATGTTTAGAAAACGGTAATGGGTGAAAAGTCCATCTTGTAATTTTACCGATTTTTCTTTTCGTGCCGTACGAAGATCTTGAATTTCTTTTTCTAGTTTTCTGAGCGGTTGAGCCACCTTGTCTAATTCAATTTGGAGTTGCTGTTCGATATCTCGAACTTGATTTCTTTTGGCGATACTTTCTTTACCAAGTTTGTCTAATAAGGCTTCATATTCGGTAGAAGATAATTGATCTTTTGCAGCCTTTCGACGAAGCTTGCGATCTGCTTTTGCGGCTCGTTGTTCTGACTTTAAGGCTTTTACTTTTTCATTAAAAATATTTGCTGCTTTTTTTAGCATGTTTTCTAACTCCAATAATTCAGGATTGTTTTCCAACTCCTCAATTTTCGCTGTCATGGTATTTAACTCTTTCGCGCCATTGATATAAAAGGCGCCATTTGGATTGGCATCAAAAAGATTAGGAACAAAATAATCAGGTGTTTTTTCTCCCAACATTTTACCAGAAAAAGCCACAATAAAACCAATTTCCGCTGCTTCATTTTTCACCACTAAAACCCCAAACATTTTTCCAACAGCGTCCGGACTATCGGGATTTTTAATTCCAAAATTATGAAAGGATATATCTTGAGCTTTTAAATAATCTTGAAGTTGTTCCGCTGCTAATTCAGCCAGTGGATGAGGTTGGTAATAAAACGGGAACGTAAATTTTTTAGGTAAAGCAATATCCGCAATTGGAGCTTTAAATTTTCTAAAACGGATATTAATTTTTGAATTCATTATTGACTATTCCTTTAAGGCGTCAAAAATAATCAAATTTCAGGTCTGCTTCCTTAGAAAATGAAACAGATTTAAAAGGGGAATTATTTGTTTTAAACTTATAATACCATCCATTGTTCTTACCTTGTCGCATCGTAAAAATTTAATAACTTACTTACCTATAGAAACATCGAAACTAAACTAATAATATGAAACAAGTTTTACTCCTCCTATTCGCTACTTTGTTTACACTCAATCTTCACGCACAATACCCTAAAGGTGGAGGTGGGAAATGGGGGAAAGGAAAAAAAGAAAAAACCATCAAGGGAAAGATTACAGGAAAGGTCATAGGTGCTGATAATCAACCCATTAGCTACGCTACCGTCGTGTTAATTAATAATAAAACCGAGAAGCAGGTCAACGGTAATATCACAGATGAAAAAGGCCGATTTAAATTAGAAGATGTTGAAACTGGAAGCTATACTTTAAAATTTTCTTTTATTGGATATCTTGAAAAAGTGGTGGAGAATGTCAATCTAACTTTAAAGAAACCGGACTATAATGTAGAAACGATCCGTCTAGAACAAGACAATGTGATGCTTTCTGAAGTAGAAGTGGTAGAGGAAGCTTCGTTGGTAGAAACTAAGATAGATAAGATCGTTTACAACGCGGATAAAGATGTTACCAATGCAGGTGGAGATGCGGGAGATGTACTTCGAAAAGTACCGATGTTATCGGTCGATTTAGAAGGAAATGTTTCCTTGCGTGGAAGTCAGAATATTCAGATTTTGATCAATGGTAAACCTTCGGGAATGTTCGCCAACGGAACCGCAGATGCTTTAAAAATGATTCCGGCCGATCAGATCAAAAAGGTCGAAGTGATTACCTCGCCTTCTGCAAAATATGATGGTGAAGGTTCTGGTGGAATTATCAATATTATCACACAAAAAAAGCAAGTACAAGGATATAATGTTTCTGTAAATGGCTCTCTAGGTACCAGACAGAACAATGGAAATATCGGGATCAATGCTTCTAAAGGTCGGCTGGGTTTTAATGCCAATGCCGGTTTCTGGCATTCTTGGCCAAATGATGCGACCTTAGACTTTGTACGAGAAGATTTTGATGGAGAGACCTTGATTTCTAGTTATACACAAGAAGGAATTACGACCTCCTCACGAACTGGATTTTTTGGAAAAGCCGGATTGAATTACGATATCAATGCCTTTAATAATATTTCTTCCTCTATCAATTTTAGAGGATTTCGTTTTGGAAATGATGCCCCGACGGAAGCTGTTTTTACACCAGATTTTAGTCAATTATTTTCTGAGATTACCAACCGTCGTTCTGATGCCAATACTTTAAATGCTGGTTTTGACTGGTCCACAGATTATCGTCGTACCTTCAAAAAAGAGGGACAAGAATTTAGCGCTGCCTTTTTATTAAATGGGAATGTCAGTGATCTTGATAGTGATATTATTTCTTCTAGTAGCACGGCGGCTTTAGACTTCATGGAGCGACAAGAAAATGATGGAGACAATAAAGAATATACCGTGCAGATTGATTATGTTCATCCATTTACCAAAGCGGTAAAATTAGAAATTGGAGGAAAATCAGTGCTGCGTCGAATTGATAGTGATTATCAGTTTGAACAATTTGATGCTGATATCAATGAATATAAAGTCGACCCAACGCGGACCAATATTTTTGAATACCAGCAGGATGTTTATGCTGGATATGCTTCGTTCACTTTTAATTTACCAAAAGATTTTGGCATCATCGCAGGAGCTCGATATGAACATACGTCGATTGGTGGAGAATTTGAATCGCAGATTAATCCATTTGATAATTCTTACGATAATATATTGCCGAGTGTGATTGTTTCGAAAAAGACCAACATGTTTTCGACCCTTAAGTTGAGTTATAACCAACGGATTCAGCGTCCAAGTTTATTTTATATAAATCCTTATCGGAATGATATTGATCGTAGAAATGTTTCTCAAGGTAATCCAAAACTAGAACCAGAATTGGTCCATCAGGTGGAACTCGGATATAATACTTATCTAAAAGGATTGGTTTTGAGTGCCTCCGTTTATTACCGTCATACAGAAGATTTGATTGAAGCCATTGTACAAGTAAATGATCTAGGAGTAGCGGAATCGATTTACCAGAATATCGGTATCAACAATTCTATCGGTTTTAATACTTTTGTGTCGAAAACATTCAATAAGAAATTTACCATCCGAGGAAATCTAAGTCTCTTTACCTATAATGCTGAAAGTCGTTTAGAAAATTACAACCTAACGAATAATGGAATTCAATATAATTTCTTTGGTAGCTGTTCTTATATTTTTAAGAAAGGTTGGAAAGCAGAAGGGTTTGGTTTTTACAAAGCACCGACGCGAACACTACAAGGTGATCGAACTTCCTTTTGGATGACGAGTGTTGGGGTGCAAAAAGAATTTTGGGACAAAAGAGCCAGCCTCGGTATTCGAATCGTCGATCCTTTTAATCGCACCAAAAACTTTAGAACAGAGCTAACTGGAGAAGACTTTTATCAACGATCCGATTTTAGAATTCCTTTCCGATCTTTTGGTTTAAACTTCCGATACACTTTTGGTAAACTGGACTTTAAAGCAAAAACCAGCCGATCAAAAATTAAAAATGACGATCAAAAGAGTGGTGGAGATGGCCAACAAGGCGGTGGTGGTCAAGGGAATTAGAGTTGTCTTTGAATTTTTTCAAGTGCAAGTGCAAGCGCAATTTCAAAATCAAAATCAAAAGTTTCCAGTAGCGAGAAAATGGAGTATTGACAAGATAGTTTTGTCGAAAAAGTAGAAGCTTACTTTTTTATTAGGATGCCAAT
>CALKJE010000289.1 GCA_937995675.1 uncultured Saprospiraceae bacterium | reverse complement strand
TTGGAAAAGCATCCAACAGGAGCTAGAAGAAAAATTTGGAGAACGGTTCAGTAAATGGATCAATAAATAAAAAAATGACACACTTTACTGAACAGTCCCTAGGATGATCCTTAACCTCTATACAATCAGTAAGAAATATATCTATCCTCTCAAAAAAATCTGCAAAATCCACATTTTATACAATCTGCACATCTATGCATCCGCACATCAAAAAATCTACACATCCGCACATCTTCAAAACAAATCCCCCCAAATATCCTCCACATCCTCAATCCCTACCGAAAGCCGAATCAACCCATCCGTAATCCCATTTCGTTCCCGAATTTCCTTATCCACATTAATATGAGAAGAAGAAGCCGGATGTAAAATCAACGTATCCACATCACCCAAAGTAGGAGCAAGCGTACAAAATTTCACCCGATTCATCAACCCAATCCCAGCTTCCAATCCACCCTTTAACTCAAAGCTCAACATTCCACCAAACTGCGACATCTGTCGTTTAGCCAATTCATGAGAAGGATGAGAAACTAACCCAGGATAATTAACCCGTAACACTTCTGGATGCTCTTCGAGTCTTTCTGCCAAAGTCAGTGCATTACTACTATGACGATCCATTCGAAGTGCCAAAGTTTTAATCCCATTATTAGTCAGCCAAGCATCAAAAGGATTACAGTTGGTACCAATTAATTTCATAGCACCCCAGATTTTAGTCTCCATCATTTCTAAGTCCGTACCTACAATGACCCCAGCAATATTATTACCATGACCATTCAAATATTTAGTGGTAGAATGAATTACAAAATCAATTCCCAAAGTTAACGGTTGCTGTAAATAAGGCGTACAAAAAGTATTATCAATGGCTGTCTTAACATTGTATTGTTTTGCAATAGTAGCCAAAGCCGCAAGATCCACACAAGCCATCGTCGGATTAGCAGGCGTTTCACAATAAAGCATTTTTATCGTTGGATCAGACTTTAGTTTTTCCGCCACTAGATCCGTATTCCCCAAATCCATCAAGATAATCTCGATACCAAGAGGAGCAAATATTTTTAAAAATAATTCCGTAGTACCACCATATAAATTACCTTGCGTAAGCAATTTATCACCACTTTTCAGACAACCCATCACTAAAGTAGAGATCGCCGCCATCCCAGAACTAACCATTATACCCTTAGCTGTCAAGTCACTACCATGCGTTTCTAGTAAAGCAATTTTTTCTGCCACCGCCTCGATGGTAGGATTTCCATATCGACCATAAACATGACCTTTCGCCTTTCCAGTAAAAATATCAATCCCTTGATTAATATCTTCAAACTCAAAAGAAGACGTCGCATAAATCGGTAACTGATGTGGCTTCGTTGTTCGCTTTTCCGACAACTCATGCACGCAAAGAGAATTAAATGACTTATTTTTTTTCATAATTATTAAAACATTAAAATATTTTGTAACCAAATAAGCTATTCTTAGAAGTTGTTTAATAACCTCCTTAAAACAATTTCTATAAGCTGTTGTTCTGACTATAGATTTTTAAACAACTTCTTAAAAGTAATATCATGAAAGCAATTTGGAATAATCAAGTAATCGCTGAAAGCAATGAAACCATCGTCGTAGAAGGCAATCATTATTTTCCTGCAGAAAGCATCAAAAATACGTTTTTTAATAATTCTGAAACACATACTTTCTGTCCATATAAAGGAGAAGCCAGCTATTATACCTTAGCAGTCAATGGTCAAAACAATGTAGATGCTGCCTGGTATTATCCCACCACAAAAAAAGGATTCGAAAAAATCGCCGGCTACGTCGCTTTCTGGAGAGGCGTAGAAATAACCGAATAATCTTCCCTAGCCACTAACCGAAAAAACACGGTAAAGATATATACATTACACGAATCAAGTGTCTTCTAAAACAAGTTCTACGTCTCCCGAAACAAGTCCGGGACAAGTCCTGCACGAAAAAACACGTTAAAGATATACACGAACCAAGTGTCTCTGCGTCTCTGCGCGAAAAAAACACGTTAAAGAGCTATTCACGTTAAAAATATTCACGTTAAAAGATATACACGTTAAAGTATCCGCATATCAATTAATCCGCACATCCAAAAATCCGCACATCATTCAACCCACCTAAACTTCCCAACCATATCACCCACCATGACCTCAAAATCACCAGCCTCCACAATCCGTTTTCCATCCTGACCAATAAAACTCAAATCTTGCTCATTCAATTCAAAAACAATCTTTCGCTCCTCACCTTTCGCTAATTCAACCGAAGCATAACGCTTCAACCGTTTTACTGCCGGAGTCACCGAAGCATAACAATCTCGAACAAAACAATCCACTCCAATCGCGCCAGCACGCTTTCCAATATTTTTTACAGAAGTAGTTACCTTTAGAATATCTCCCTTCTTAATATTTTTCTTACTCAACTTTAGTTTCCCATATTCGAATTCCGTATAACTCAATCCATGACCAAAAGCCCATTGAGGATTATAGCCACCATCCGTAATAATTGCAGGCTCTAATTCCTGAACTTCCGCCGAATATTTATGATCATAAGTTTGTAAATCATTAGAATATTTAGGATAAGAAAAGGCTAGTTTACCACTTGGATTATTTTCACCCAATAAAGTATCTACAATTGCTTCCGCCCCTAAAGGCCCCGGACGGTAAGCCAATAAAATAGCCGCCGCATCAGGAACAAGTGTTCGAATAATTCTCGGACGGCCTTGTACCATTACCAAGATAACCGGTTTTCCTGTTTGCATCGCTGCAGTAGCCAGGGC
>CALKJE010000288.1 GCA_937995675.1 uncultured Saprospiraceae bacterium | reverse complement strand
TGCTTTGACACATTCGGCACAGAGTATGGATATTAGTTTGAAGGTAATTAAGGAATTGTAAGAGATGTTGAAGTGTTGAAACGCTGCGCTTGTTGAACCTGCCTTTGCCGGCAGGCAGGTCGTTGAAAACACTAAAATTAGAAGAATAGCTTTTTTGAATATTATTTTAGAAAGTTTGACTTTGATAATTAAACCGCGATAGACTAAAAAAGCCCACGATAATTTTTATCGTGGGCTTTTATTTTTTTAAAATCGTTTTTATGAAAGTGTTTGTTTCACTTCGATGATTTCGTATGCTTCGATTACGTCGCCTACTTTTATATCATTAAAGTTCTTGATTGACAAACCACATTCCAATCCGTTTTTAACTTCTTTTACATCATCTTTATGTCGTTTCAGAGAAGCAATTTCACCTTTCTGACCTTCCTTAACTGGGAAGACTACGATACCATCGCGGATAAGTCTGATATAGTTATTACGGATAACTTTTCCTTCTTGTACAAAACATCCGGCAATTGTACCAACTTTACTAATCTTGTACACTTCTCGCACTTCAACTTGTGCTGCAATCTTTTCTTCTTTAGTTGGTTCAAGCATTCCTTCCATTGCCATCTTGATTTCCTCAATGGCTTCGTAGATAATAGAGTACATTTTGATCTCTACCCCTTCTCGTTCTGCGAGTTTACGTGCTCCGAGTGAAGGTCGTACTTGGAAACCGATGATGATCGCATCAGAAGCGGAAGCTAACAATACATCCGATTCGATGATTTGTCCCACCGCCTTATGAATAACGTTCACCTGAATAGATTCAACTGAAAGCTTGATTAAGGAATCAGATAATGCCTCAATAGAACCATCCACATCACCCTTCACAATCAAGTTCAACTCTTTAAAGCTACCTAATGCAAGACGACGACCGATCTCATCCAAACTAATTCGCTTGTTGGCTCTAACGGCCTGCTCGCGATGGATTTGAGCTCGACGAGAAGCAACTTGTCTTGCTTCTTGTTCGCTTTCCATTACCTTAAACTTCTCTCCGGCCTGTGGAGCACCACTTAAACCAAGCACTAAGATTGGTTGCGAAGGACCTACTGTTTTTACTTTTTTACCACGCTCATTAAACATGGCTTTTACTTTACCAGAAAACTCTCCAGCCAGCATTACGTCTCCTTGTTTCAATGTTCCAGTCTGTACCAATAATTTGGTAACGAAACCACGACCTTTATCTAAGGAAGCTTCTATCACTGTCCCAATAGCTTCTCGCTGTGGATTGGCAGCCAATTCTAGAATTTCTGCTTCTAGAAGTACTTTTTCTAGTAGTAAGTCAATATTTTTTCCGGTCTTAGCCGAAATATCTTGAGACTGATATTTACCACCCCAGTCTTCCACCAAGAAGTTCATCTGAGCTAGTTCACCTTTGATTCTTTCTGGATCAGATCCATCTTTATCAATCTTATTGATTGCAAAAATAATTGGTACGCCAGCCGCTTGAGCGTGACTAATGGCTTCCTTCGTTTGCGGCATGATGTTATCATCCGCTGCTACGATAATAATTGCAATATCCGTTACTTTAGCACCACGCGCTCTCATCGCCGTAAAGGCTTCGTGACCCGGTGTATCTAAGAAAGTAACTGGTTTCTTTTCTTCTCCTACGAAAACCTCGTGTGCCCCAATATGCTGGGTAATACCCCCGGCTTCCCCTTCTGCTACATTAGCAGATCGGATATAATCCAGTAAAGAAGTCTTACCGTGATCAACGTGTCCCATTACGGTAACAATCGGAGCTCGTGGAAGTAAATCTTCTGGGTTGTCTACAATCTCTTCATCTTCATCTTGCTCTTCTTCTGCGCTAATAAATTCTACCTCGTGGCCAAATTCTTCAGCAAGAACTTCGATAATCGCTGCATCTAATCTTTGGTTAATAGAAACGATTTCTCCAATGTTCATACAGGTCGTAATTACCTGTGTAACAGAAACACCCATCAAACTAGCCAACTCAGAAACAGAAACAAACTCAGTTAATTGGAGTTTACCTGTTTCTCTTTCGCTTTCGAGCGTTTCTTGTTTTTCTCTCATTCGTTCACGGTTATCGCGACGAATTTTGGATCGTTTATTTTTACCACCACCCGAAATACGGGCCATAGTTTGTTTGATTTTCTCGTCAATTTCTTTTTGAGAAACTTCTTTAACTTCGTTACGACCTCCACGACGATTGTTGTTTGACCGATTGTTACCGCCAGGTCTAGAGCCTTGTCGCTGTGGTGGTCGATTATTGTTATTTACAACTACCTGAGTTACTTTACGCTTACGGCGTTTTTTTGTAGTATCTGTAGTTTTGGTTGTCTTTTTCTTTTTGGCAGGTTTGAGTTTATCAGCATCGATTTTACCCAAAATTTTAAGACCTTTCAGTTGTGGTGTTTTGGCACGCATCATATCTCCAATCGGTGCTTCCTTTGCAGGAGTTTCTGTACTGGCTGGCTCATCTTTCACCGCTTCTGCTACTGCAGGTGTTTCCGCAGGAGCTGGTTTCTCTACCACAGTTTTTTCCTCTGCTTCAACTTTAGGTTCCGGTGTTGGTTCTTTTTTATTTTCTTTTTTCGCCTTAGGTTTTGGCTTTTTCTTGTTGAGATCGATCTTACCTTTAATCGTCAATCCAAGTTTTGGAGCTGTTTCTTCCTCTTCTTCTGGAGTAACGGTCGGTGCGGTCTCCACTACAGGCGTTTCTTCCGCTACAGGTTCTGGAGTTGGAATTTCTTCTTCGACCGGAATTTCTTCGACTACTGGTTCAGGAGTCGTTTCTTGTACTGGGGGAGGAGGAGTGGGAGCGGATGGAGGAGGCGAAAAGGATATTTCTTTTTTCGGTGCTTCCTCTTTCTTTGGAGTAGAACGAGTGCCAATAACTAATTGGTCGGCTTTTTCTTTGATGGCAGCAGAGTTCCGGAATTCCTTGAGCAACTCATCGTACATCTCATCGGAAATCTTAGCTGTAGGCTTATTGTCAATTTCATGACCAACCTTCGCCAGAAAATCGACGATCGTGGTTGTTCCTACGTTTAATTCTTTTGCTACCTTAACTAATCTTTGTGCCATTCAATATTTTTTAGTGGCGAAGTAAGCGATATTTGTTAGTGATAGACAACAGCCTTTCCGATAAGTAATTAGAATTACATTTTAAATCATTTTAATAAAATTATTGGATTTAAAAAACTCATCATTAAATGCTTTTGTCAAATAAAACAAAATAGCCATAATACGAAAACATATAAATTGTATTTATGGTTCCGGACTGCAAAGATACGAGAAAACTACTGATAATTAAGCGTTATTTCACTAAAAAACAGGGGTTTTCAAGGCCTTATTAGGCTATTTTGTGCTATATTTTAGAGATTTCAGACAAATCATAAATAATCGCTAACCAAACCTGAGAAAGTATTTTGTCATCAGACAAAGCAAAAAACGTAGACATATTTCTTTTATATCGAGGTTTTTCAACAAAATTTAATGACAAAATACAAACTCAAAATGGTTAATTGAGTACTCTATTTTGTCTTACTCCTCTTCTTCTTTTTTAGCGTCATCTTCTTCAAATTCCGCGGCAAGTACTGCTAGTACTTCGTCTACCGTTTCTTCCTCTAAATCAGATCGTCGAATTAATTCCATACGGCTTAATGCCAATACACTTTTCGCAGAATCACAACCGATATTTTTCAATGCCTCAATGATCCAGCCTTCAATTTCATCACTAAATTCTTCCAAATCAACATCGTCGATTTCAACTTCTACCGTATTTCTGAATACATCAATTTCAAATTCAGTCAAACGACTGGCTAGCTTAATATTGGTACCACCTTTACCGATGGCTAGAGAAACTTGCTCTGGCTCTAGATAAACTGAAGCTCTTTTGGTTTCCGTATTTAAATCAATTTTTGTCACCTTAGCTGGCGTCAGTGCTCGTTGGATAAAGAGGTTATCGTTGCTAGTAAAATTAACAATATCGATGTTTTCGTTTTTCAATTCTCTAACGATTCCATGAATTCTAGATCCTTTCATACCTACACAAGCTCCAACTGGATCAATTCGATCATCGTAAGATTCAACAGCTACTTTGGCACGTTCACCAGGCATTCGAACAATCCGCTTGATGGTAATTAAACCATCTTCAATTTCAGGTACCTCTTGTTCCATTAATTTTTCTAGGAACGTACTATCTGTTCTTGATACAATAACTACTGGGTTATTATTTTTCATTTCTACCTTTCGAATCACTCCTTTAACCATATCTCCTTTACGGTAGAAATCTCCACGAATCATTTCGTTACGTGGCATAATCAATTCTGTACCTGTTGCATCATCAAGGATCAAAATCTCTCTTTTCAAAATCTGGTGTACTTCACCAAGAACAATCTCTCCGATACGTTCGCTGTATTTTTTGAATACCTCGTCTTTTTCCAATTCCATGATTCTGGAAATCAAGGTCTGGCGAGCAGCCATAATCGCTCGGCGGCCAAAGTGCTCTAAAAATAATTGTTCATAACACTCTTCTCCTACTTCATAATCTTCATCAATCGCCAATGCTTCAGAAATAGAAATCTGACTGCGCTCATCTAGTACCTCACCGTCTGGAACGATTTCTCTTACTCTCCAAAGTTCAAGGTCACCCTTTTGAGTATTTACAATTACGTCGAAATTATCATCCGATCCGTATTTTTTTCTAATTAATGTCCGGAAAACATCTTCCAATACACGCACCATAGTAGGGCGATCAATATTTTTTCCAGTTTTGAATTCCGAAAAAGTATCTACCAGATTCATACTTTAGTTTTTAAAATGTGATTTTTACTTTAGTTTCTTTGATATTGTCAAACGGAATAATATCCTGAACGATAACCGTTTTTTTCTTTTTACCTTCCTTGATTCTTTGTTTAGACTCTAGCGTAATCTGCTTTTCGTCCACTTCGATCAATGTACCGGTTTTTGTTTCGCCTTCCAATTGTTTTACCTCTAGCTTTCGTCCAATATTTCTTGGATACTGACGAGCAAATTTCAGTGGACGAGTAATGCCGGGAGAAGATACTTCTAAGGTATACTTTTCGCCCAACCATCCTTTTTCGTCTATTTCTGCTTCGAGGTGGCGACTCAATTGTTGGCATTTTTTAAATGTAATGCCTGAGTCACTGTCTACGTAAATTTCCACTCGCTTGTTCTGCAAACTCTTTATTTCAATAATAAAACAGTCTGCAAACTCCTCCTCTTGGAATTTTGCTTCTAATAATTGAGTCAATTGAGCTGAAATCACAACATTATTTTGATAACCGGTAAAAAAAAGAGGGAACCAATTGGCTCCCTCTCCGAGGTTTGTTTACGCAAATATAGCTTATTTTCGTATAAATTCCAAACGGTTTATCTCTCTTATTTTGTAAACACTACCCCTTGTTTTTGTGTTTTAAATAAGAATTAATCTATCCTTGCCATTATGAATGTTTCTGACTTACTCCATCGCGCGCTCCAACTCGAATTCTTAACTGCCGAAGAAGGTGTGTTCTTGTTTGAGAATGCTACGACTACTGAATTGATGTATGTTGGTAATAAAATCCGACAACATCATGTCCCTGGTAATGTAGCGACTTGGATTATTGATCGTAATTCTAATACGACCAACGTCTGTATCGCCAACTGTAAATTTTGCAATTTCTATCGCCGACCAGGTCATGAAGAGGTTTATATTACCACTATTGAGGAATATAAAAAGAAGATAGAGGAGACTTTTGCTTTCGGAGGAGAACAACTCTTACTACAAGGTGGACATCATCCAGATCTAGGACTAAAATACTATTGTGATTTATTTAGTGAGTTAAAATCACTTTATCCTAATTTAAAATTACACGCACTAGGACCACCGGAAATTGCTCATATTACCAAGCTAGAAAAATCAACGCATCTTGAAGTCTTGAAAGCCTTAAAAGAAGCAGGACTTGATTCCTTGCCAGGAGCAGGTGCAGAAATTTTAGATGATCGAGTTAGACGATTAATTTCTAAAGGAAAATGTGGAGGACAAGAATGGTTAGATGTGATGCGTGCGGCTCACCAACTTCATCTTACAACTTCGGCGACGATGATGTTTGGACATATCGAAACGAACTTGGAAAGGATGGAACATTTCGTTGACTTGCGGCAAGTACAATCTGAAAAGCCAGCAGATGCAAAAGGTTTCTTAGCTTTTATTCCTTGGCCTTTTATGGATGAAGGGACTTTACTAAAAAAGATCAAACGAGCCAGAAATACCTGTACGGGTGATGAGTACATTCGCATGATTGCTATGAGCCGAATTATGTTACCCAATGTCGTTAATATCCAAGCTTCGTGGTTGACGGTTGGAAAGCAAGTTGCACAAGTTTGTCTTCACGCAGGTGCCAATGATTTTGGAAGTATTATGATTGAGGAAAACGTGGTTTCAGCAGCAGGTGCAGCTTTTAGATTTACAGCTTCGGGAATTCAGCAAGCTATTCGAGATGCAGGTTTTGTTCCTCAATTAAGAAATCAACAATACGACTTCCGTGATCTACCAGCCAATATCAAAGAACAGGATTTGAAAGAACAGGGGATGATTGTTGATTAAATCTATAGGCTAGTTCAACAGCAAGGGTTAAATTGTTATGTATAAAAGTAAGCACCTCCAGATACTCATTTTTCAATTTCAAAAACAACTTCAACCTCAATTTCGAAAGCCTGTCCGACGGCAGGCGGGCAAAAGCTGTAAAATAAGAAACAATACTTTTCAAAGGGAAAGAATGATTCATGGTAAGACAGCATGAAAGGAAAGGTATCTCGTTAAGAAAACACGATAGAAGGGTTTGATTTTGAAGTTGCACTTGCACTTGAAAAATTTCCACTTTATTGATTATAAAAAATAGTTGCTTTTTTCATTTTAAACATACTCAATGTTATACGATAAAATTCAAGAGGCCGTTGCCTTTATCAAAAGTCAAGTTTCATTCGAACCGACAACAGGAATTATTCTCGGTACAGGGCTAGGAGGTCTCGTTGAAGATATAGAAATAGTAAGCGAAATTTCTTACACAGATATTCCACACTTTCCAAAGAGCACCGTTGCTAGTCATCAGAATCGACTCGTTTTTGGAACCCTTGCGGGTGCGCCTGTTGTGGCAATGGCAGGACGTTTTCATTATTATGAAGGTTACTCGATGCAAGAAGTGACTTTTGGCGTTCGTGTATTAAAATTTCTAGGTATTAAAGAATTGATTGTTAGTAATGTAGCTGGAAGTACGAGCCAACATATTTTTCCAGGCGATATAGTTTTTATTAAAGATCATGTCAATCTACAACCAGAAAATCCTTTGCGAGGTGCAAATGATGAACGACTTGGCGTACGGTTTCCGGACATGATGAAAGTATATGATCTGGAAAAAAATCAGCGAGCCTTAGCGATTGCTAAGCAAGCGGGTATTCGTGCTCACGAAGGAGTATATGTCTGTCTTCAAGGACCTAATTTAGAGACGCCTTCTGAATATGAGTTTTTACATCGTATTGGAGGAGATCTTGTAGGTATGTCTACTGTACCTGAGGTTATTGTAGCACGACATTCGGGATTACACGTTTTCGCCTTATCTGTGGTTTCTAATCAATGCTATCCTAAAGAAATCATTAAAGAAACGACTCTTGAATCTGTGATTGCACTCGCAGAAGAAACTGCTCCAAAAATGTGTCAAATTGTTAAACAACTTCTCAAAAAAGAAGACTCGTAATCTGTTGACTACAAGTCTTTCTATAAACGAAATTATATAAACTAAAAATACATTTTGGGCTAAATTTTTCCTCCCTTTTAGGCTTTATATTTTAGGTGTTCTATAGTCTATTTCAATCTCTCAATTAATTAGAAATATCTGATGAACCACTACTGTGGACTTTCACCTTAGAAGGATTGCCTTTGTAAGTGATATCACTTGCGCCAGAAGCGCTTGCATCAATAGAATTGGTTACATGAATATCTACATCAGATCCACCTGAAGCGCTGACTTCACAATGTTTTACCATGAATTTTTTAGCTTCTACATCAGACCCGCCACTACAGCTAATCTCAATTCTTTCCGCGCTTCCCATCAAACTAATATCAGATCCGCCAGAAGCATTTGCTTCAATATTATTGGCCGTTAATTCCATTTCAAGATCAGATCCACCACTTAGATTGATTTCAAGATCATCCATTTTCCAAGATCCTTTTCCATAAACGTCCGATCCACCACTAGCAGAAATTCCCTCTAAAGATGGAACATGGATCGTTACATCCATTCTTCCTTTATTTCTTATTTTCCAGTTGTCCACTTTGATTACGAGTGTACCGTTTTTCACCACGGTACTAATATTATCCATTATTTCTTTTTTCGCTTTAACACTTACGCTTGTTTTCGAAGATTGGTGCAGATGTACATCTATTCCATATCCTACGCTTATAGCATCAAAACTGCCTACTTTTCGAGCTTCTTCGATTCGATTAGCATCTTTATCTCCCCATTGAGCAGAAAGCGTAAGCGTAGATAATAAGAATAAAAAACAGAGTGTGAGCTTGTTAAAGATTGTTAGATTTTTCATACTTGATTATTTAATTTTATTTTAGAGTTTGTCGGAAAATATTAATAAAGATTTTGTAATATAGTGTCTCTCTAATAATTCCTTCCGCTCTAATGACAAACTTGTTTTTAAAAGGTTGCGGGAGTTTTATTTTTTTAGAAAATTTATATAAAATCATACTATGATCAAACGTAAATCCTATGCCCTCAAAGCAGGTAATCTCAATAATTTGAAGCTAGTTGAAGAAAATTTATCTGATCCAGCTCCTGGTCAAGTGACTGTTGCGGTATCAGCTATTGGACTTAATTTCGCGGATATTTTTGCCATGTTTGGTCTATATAGTGCGACCCCGAAAGGAACTTTTATTCCGGGACTAGAATATGCTGGTACGATTGTAAAAGTCGGTTCTGACGTGACCTCTGTTCAAGTGGGTGATCGTATCATGGGTGTGACGCGTTTTGGTGCTTACACCACTCACTTGAATATTGAAGAGACGTATGTGATTCCGATTCCTCAAGGTTGGACAGACGAAGAAGCGAGTGGTTATCTAGTGCAGGTTTTGACCGCTTATTATGGTTTAACTTATTTGGGTAGACTGGAAAAAGAAGAAACGGTCTTGATTCATAGTGCGGCAGGTGGTGTTGGAATTTTAGCAAATAGAATCGCAAAAAAATATGGCGCATTTACAATTGGTACGGTAGGTAGTTCTGACAAAGTTGACTTTTGTAAAAAAGAAGGATACGATCGAGTCATCGTCCGAAGTAATAATTTTGGTACTGATCTAAAAAAAGCATTGGGCGATCGTAAATTAAACGTCGTCATGGAATGTATTGGTGGAAAAATATTTACCGAAGGGTTTAAACAAATGACGGAACAGGGTAGAATAGTTATTTACGGTGCAGCACAGTACGCTTCTCCGGGCAAGCGTCCCAACTATTTAAAAGCAGCTTGGATGTTTTTGAACCGACCAAAAATTGATGCACAGCAACTAGCGGAAGACAATAAAACAGTGAGTGGTTTTAACTTAATTTATTTATACGAAAAATCAGACTTACTCCATCAATTATTAAGCGAACTTAAAGAGTTGAACCTGGAAAAACCCCACGTCGGAAATGTCATAGATTTTGATAAAATGATAGATGCCATTCAATTGTTTCAGACTGGAAAAACAGTAGGAAAGGTGGTTATAAAAGTAAACACCCCAGCTTAATGATAGATCAAAAATTAAATTCAAAAAAAGACAAGAAAGTGCAGACGGCCAGAATTATTGATAGCTATCAAGGAAAAGAAAAAGGACCATTACTATTCG
Organism: uncultured Saprospiraceae bacterium; assembly: GCA_937995675.1. Lineage (GTDB taxonomy): Bacteria > Bacteroidota > Bacteroidia > Chitinophagales > Saprospiraceae > JALZUU01. The sequence goes on along the minus strand of CALKJE010000288.1, from coordinate 5,274 downwards.
TCCTAGGTAGTGTGCATGGTAATGAACCAGCAGGAACACTAGCCTTAGAGGAATTGTTTTCAATGCTCAAAAATGAACCAGAAAAAAATCCCGGATTTCGCTTTCGAGGAAAGCTTGTTGGGGTTAGAGGTAATCTAAAAGCAATTGAAAATAATCAACGTTTTATAAAGAAAGATTTAAACCGGCAATGGACGCTAGAAAATATTACGCGAGTCACTTCCACACCAGTTGATTTACTCGATGCGGAAGATCAAGAATTATTGGAACTTTTTAATTGTATCAATTCAGAAATTGCCAGTTACCAACCGGAAGAAATTATTCTTTTAGACTTACATACGACGACCGCATATGGCGGTATTTTTACGGTCGTCACTGACGATCCTCGCAGTGTCTCTATCGGATTAGCCATGCACGCTCCAGTAATCAAAGGTTTATTAAAAGGAATTTCTGGAACCTCTCTACACTTTTTTAATACCAAAAATTTGGGAATTCCAACCACTGCACTTTGCTTTGAATCCGGTCAACATCAAGAACCAATGGCCGTTACCCGTGCCGTTTCTGCGCTTGTCAATTTTCTTCGTGCGACTGGATGTGTCAAACCAGAAGACGTAGAACATCGCCACGATTTATTATTAAAAACGCATTCTAAAAATCTCCCTGCTATTACCGAACTCGTCACGGTTCATTCCATAGAAGCAGGAGATAATTTTATCATGCAGCCAGGATATACTAATTTTCAAAAAGTAAAAAAAGGAACACTTCTAGCGACAGATAAAAATGGAAATATTCTGATGCCTTTCGATGGAATGATTTTAATGCCACTATATCAACCACAAGGAGACGATGGGTTCTTTGTTATTAAGGAAGTTTAGAAAGAAAAATTGTCTAATAAAAAAAGCAGCACTTGTCAGTACTGCTTTTATTTTTTGTTCATTTTTTTCAAGAGCAACTGCAAATTCAAGCTCAAAATCAAACACATCTATCGGGTTTCCTTGATAAGTTTTTTATATCATTCTGTACTTCAGCTTGGGTCGTAGAATTTATTTGCTCTTGCTTTTGAAATTGCATTTGCATTTGAAAAATAGTCTAGTACACTAGCGTCCCATATGTACCAACAAGATAGAAATATCTGCTGGTGAAACACCACTAATTCGACTTGCCTGCCCGATGGTATGTGGACGCAAATCAGTTAACTTTTCGCGTGCTTCAGAACTCAAAGATTGTAGTTCAGCATAATCCATATCTGGTCTTAGCTTTACAGATTCTAGGCGATTCATCTTATTGACCATCTCCTGTTCTTTCTGAATATAACCAGCATACTTCATATTAATTTCTGCTAGATTAACCGATTCTGCATCAAAGGCTGCTAACTCTTCTTTAAGTGCAGGAAGATGCTCCTGTAACAAGTCGATATCGATATTCGGTCGAATCAACACATTGTGCAACTTCAATTTTTGCTTAAGTGGCGCAGAGTTTTGTTTCTCCAACATTCCGTTCAATTCATCTGGTCCAACACTGATTTTCTTAAACCGTTTTTCGACGGCAGCAGCAGCTTCAGACTTTTCATTTACTCGATCCATTCTGCCTTCCATATTCATTACACCAAGCTTTTCAGCAATTGGAGATAAGCGAATATCTGCGTTATCTTGTCTTAATAAAATACGATATTCAGCTCGCGAAGTAAACATTCGATAAGGCTCCTTGGTCCCCTTATTTACCAGATCATCAATCAAAACTCCGATGTATGCTTCTGATCTTTTAAGAATCAAAGGCTCTTCCTCGTTAATCGCTAAATGAGCATTCATACCTGCCATTAAACCTTGACAAGCAGCTTCTTCGTATCCGGTAGTTCCATTAATTTGTCCAGCAAAAAATAGATTTTTCACCAACCGTGTTTCTAAATTTATTTTTAGTTGTGTTGGTGGAAAATAATCATACTCAATTGCATAACCTGGTCGGAACATTTTAGCATTTTCAAAACCTTCAATCATTCGCATGGCCTTATACTGTACATCTTCTGGAAGAGAAGAAGAAAAACCATTAACATAAATTTCCACGGTATTCCAACCTTCTGGTTCCACAAATAATTGATGGCGATCTCGATCTGCAAAACGATCAATCTTATCTTCAATAGAAGGACAGTATCGAGGTCCAACACCTTGAATGCGTCCATTAAACATTGGAGAACGATCAAAGCCCGTTCGTAAAATATCGTGTACTTTTTTGTTGGTATACGTCACATGACAAGGACGTTGCTTTTCCAGTACTGGTGTATCGGTATATGAAAACTTTCCTGGTGCTTCGTCTCCTGGTTGTAGTTCCATTCGATCCCAATCGAGTGAGCGACCATCCACACGAGGTGGTGTTCCCGTCTTCATTCGTCCGGATTCGAATCCTAGTTCGACCAGTTGTGCGGTAATTCCAGTGGCTGCTCTTTCACCTGCTCTTCCTCCGCCAAATTGCTTTTCGCCAATATGAATTAAACCATTTAGAAAAGTGCCATTCGTAAGTACAACAGACTTACTTTCTATTTCCAGTCCAATACCTGTTTTTACACCAACAGCCATCCCATCTTTTACTACAAGTCCTGTGACCATTTCTTGCCAAAAGTCAATATTCGGATGTGCTTCAAGCATTAATCTCCACTTTTCGGCAAATCTCATTCGGTCACTCTGTGCCCGAGGACTCCACATTGCGGGTCCTTTAGACTTGTTGAGCATTCTAAACTGAATCATGGTATGATCCGTCACGATTCCAGAATAACCGCCCATTGCGTCAATTTCTCGCACGATCTGCCCCTTAGCAACACCGCCCATTGCGGGATTACAGGACATCTGTGCGATGGTATTCATATTCATTGTGGCCAAGAGTACCTTTGACCCTAGATTGGCCGCAGCTACTGCTGCTTCACAACCTGCATGGCCACCTCCGACTACAATCACATCATACTTTGGAAACATTGTTCAATATTTTTATTAAAATTACACGCAATTACCTTTTGCAAGATCCTACAAATTTACGAAAATAGAACCAGAAAGTCAGGCGGTAAGTTCCTTGGAAATTATGTGACATAAAATGAAAAAGGTTTGATTTCGGAAGGAACCATTCAGTAGGTTTCAACGTTATATTATTAACAAAGTAAACAACCCGATTAAACGTAGCAGCTCTATTTACGTCTAATTGACAAATATAGGAACATGGAAGTCAAAATAACCAAGGGCATCAAAATATCAGTCGAATGTAATTATCAGGAGGAACAATCCAACCCTGCTAAGCGTCAATTTGCCTTTTCGTATCAAGTAACCATCGAAAATCAGAGTCAACATACGGTTCAGTTACTCAAGAGACATTGGTTTATCTTTGATGCTTCTGCTATCCGTCGCGAAGTAGAAGGAGACGGAGTCATTGGTGAGCAACCCGTTCTAAAACCGGGAGAAAGTCATAGCTACCTTTCTTGGTGTCCACTTCAGAGTGGTATCGGAACGATGCATGGATATTATACCATGACAAGAATTACAGATGGTGCCCAATTTAAGGTAGAAGTTCCTCAATTTAATATGATGGCACCTGTTATGATGAATTAATAGGAAATCTGTCTATTACAAATTTTTCAAGCGCAAGCGCAAATTCAAGGGCAAAAACAAACCCTTCTATCGTGTTTATATAATTTTGAAAAAATAAGTATTTAGCCTCATCAATTTTATACACCTGGTCATTTAGCTTCTTCGTAAGGCACAATAACTGGCTCTTCCTGATTAGGATGCTGATTAAGAATATTACTGTGAAATTGATAAAGATCTGGAAGCTCTGTTTTAAATTTTTCCGGAAAGGAGAAAAAGAAAACGATGCTAACTGCCCAGATATTCAGGTTTTCTAATCCTACAAATTCCTCTACTTTTTTTCGTGGAAAGCGGCTTATTTTTTCAAAATTAGTCCAAAGATTTTCTGATAATTCAGGATAAGCTATATCTGGACGTGTTAATCGAAATACCCTCGCGTATTCGTAGAGTCCGATATTAAAATATTGGTTTGCATGAATTGCACCTGGCATTAAATGATCCATTGCGAAGAGTGATACACCATCTTCTGCGAAAATTTCCGATGCGTGGAAACGATCTGGATGCTGACGAGAAAGAAAAACACCTGGGTAAATCACCACACGTTCAAACATATTAAGTAAATAATCCTTTTGCCCAAAAGTGAGTTGAACAATATTTGCGGCTACGATACCTTTGACATCTTCTGGAACTTCCTCGATTACTTGAGGACGAAAGTCGTTGGCTTCGATGTAAAGTGCGACCCTCGTTCTGAACTTTTGCTTGTTTTCATCAGATAATCGCTGATAGTATGGCAATTTTTGTTCAAAAATTTTCCGCAATGGTGCCTCTATATCAAGCGGGTATTTTTGGTACCACCACCAGTCAATAGCAGGTTGTAAAAAGTACACAGCAATGAGGTAAATGATGAATGGCACCATGTATAAGGCGTAATTCTCATCTTTAAAATAAGTTATGTATAGAAATATGGCGAACCCAATAACGCCCGGAATAGCTAGTATTTTAGAAAGTGGTAGTCTCATTATATCGATTTAAGGATGAAATTTAAAAAAAATATTCAAGAAGTGTCCGATAAACTTGTGGATTAGCCAAAAACAATATAGATTTGCAATCGCTTCTAAAGAGGTGCCTTAGCTCAGTTGGTAGAGCAATGGACTGAAAATCCATGTGTCCCTGGTTCGATTCCTGGAGGCACCACAAAATTTTTCTCGTTTATGTACGCAAGTATTTTTCATCGCCATCATTTTTTAACTGATCTCTCAGACAGATGATGATGCCTTGCTAAAAATTAAACGACCCTTAATTAAAGCGGTTTATCAGTTTGTCTGATAAACCGCTTTTTCTATTTATACCCATCAAGTTCAATAAAATAAAACAACATGTCTCAACCCCGGCTTAAAATTGCGATCCAAAAATCAGGTAGACTTCAAGAAGATTCACTGAAAATGCTTAAAGAATGTGGCATTTCTATTGATAACGGAAAAGACCAACTAAAGGCACAGGCACGGAATTTTCCTTTAGACGTTCTCTATCTTCGCAATTCTGATATCCCACAGTATGTGCAAGATGATGTAGCTCATTTAGGAATTGTAGGTGAGAATTTATTAGTGGAAAAACAAAAAAACATTCAAAAAGTCCTTCCTCTTGGTTTTTCTAAATGTCGACTTTCTATTGCGGTACCAAAAGAACTGAATTATACAGGACCTACTTGGCTCAA
>CALKJE010000287.1 GCA_937995675.1 uncultured Saprospiraceae bacterium | reverse complement strand
CTAAGACCTACTCAGATTCGCTGGCACTGATTGGAGAATTACAAACCATCATTTCCAACCTTCGTAACGATGCTTATCTTGCGGCAAGTATAGATACGGTTATTTGGCGAGATACCATCGCACAGGTAACATTAGAGACCGGTGCACAATATGAATGGACGAGTCTGGAAAACGGAAATGTAGAATTGGTCTTTTTAGAACAGGTTGGTTTTCGAGAGCGACTCTTGGATGGAAAACCTTTTCGTTATTCACAGCTGGTAAAGATTCAAGAAAAGCTATTGAATTATGCGGAGAATAACGGTTATCCTTTTGCGTCAGTTTGGTTAGATGATATTACGATTGAAGATGGGAAAATCGGTGCGAAGATTTTTATGAAAAAAAATAAACTGATTTTTTTCGATAAAGTAAAAATCCACGGCAACGCAAAAATTACTACTCGGTATTTGGAAAATTATTTAGGAATTAGAAATGGAGAACTTTACAGTCGTGAAAAAGTATTGAAAATAAAAAGCCGTTTGCGAGAACTTCCTTTTGTCACTGAAAAACAAAATGCCACGGTTAGTTTTGCAGGTGATCAAGCTACGATCAATCTATTTGTAAATAAAAAAAATGCAAGCCGATTTGATTTCTTAGTTGGATTACAGCCACGTAATCAATCCGCCGGGCCAAACACTCCGGAAGTTCGCACTTTTCAGTTGACCGGAACCTTTAATGCAGATCTGAATAACCAATTTGGTCGTGGAGAAAAAATCTATATAGAATTTCAACAGCTTCGACCGGAGACCCAAGAGTTAAATCTTGAATTGGCGTATCCTTATATTTTAGATACACCGTTTGGGATGGATTTAAAATTTGATTTATATAAAAGAGATACCGCTTATCTAGATGTGATTTCTGATTTGGGAATACAATATCTTTTTGAAGCGGGGACCTATCTCCGTGTTTTTTGGAATCGTTCGATTACGAATGTATTGAGTATAAATGAGGCACTACTTTTACAGAGTCGACGACTACCGACGATCTTAGATATCAATCGCTCTAGTTTTGGATTAGAATATCAGATTCAAAAACTAAACTATCGTTTTAATCCTAGTAAAGGTTGGATGCTTAATTTGCGTGGTGGAGCAGGATTGAAAAAAATTAATAAGAATAATAAAATTTTAGAATTAGCATCTACAGAATTTGATCCCGAATCGCTTTATGATACGATCAATCTACAGAGTTTTCAATATCAGTTGAGTGGGCAAGCGGCATATTATTTTCCGTTGTCGCGACGAACCGTTTTAAAAACAGGTGTTCGTGGTGGATATATTATTGCAGACAATCCAGTCTATCAAAATGAACAATTTCGGATTGGTGGAAATCGTATTTTACGAGGGTTTGATGAAGAATCTATTTTTGTAACTAACTATGCTGTAGCAACGTTGGAACTTCGATTATTACTAGGACAAAACTCTTATCTCTTTGCTTTTGGAGATCTAGGATATACCGAAAATATACGAGTAGACCAACGAAATTTTGATCGTCCCGCAGGGATGGGCGCCGGAATTACTTTTGAGACCAAAGTAGGATTATTTGGTTTTAGTTTGGCAGTCGGGAAGCAGCAGAATACAGGATTTGATTTTCGGTCGGTGAAGACGCATTTTGGATATGTTAGTATGTTCTAGAATCTTAAATGATAAGAATCGAATTAAAAGAGCAATTCACAAAACGTGACTTTTTAATAAAAAATCGTTAAGACTATTGATATGTCTATTCTACTTTTTAAAGCTTAAAAACGATTACTATCAAAACTCCATCTATCCTTTTTCTATTTTTTATTCTATCCTCTATTTCTAATCTTTACGCTCAGCAATCGAACGAAGCCTGTGATTGCCATCAACGACTTGAGCAGTTGTCAAATTATTACAGTAGCAAAGGCGCACATCAAAAAAGCTTGGAAGCGTTTTGCCATGCGCTCAGTTTTTCAGAAGTAGTGAAGCCATATGATTATTACCATTTAGCGACATTGATGGCTGCCAATGGATCTTGTGTAATGGCAAAAGAATATCTGAAAATGGCCATCATTAAAGGTCATGATCAAACCTATATTCCTTATGATGAAAATTTGCCAACTTGTTTAGAGACGAGCGGAGAAGCGTGGAAGGAATTCCTTGCGAGTGCAGAAAAGGAAGGTAGGAATACGGTGATAAGTTTGGATTTTGAATATCTAAAAGCTTTGCATGATATTAGAGGTAGTGATCAAACTATCCGACGATTAATAAAAATTCCGGACGAAACCTATGCGCAACTAGACAGTATTAATTTTTATCGACTAAAAAAAATAATTGAAGAAAAAGGTTTTCCGGATTACCAGAAACACGGTTTCGAAGATACACAGGTAGCTTTTTTGGTATTGCTACATGCCACTCGATACAGCGAAAAAATGTACGATGAAGTAATTGAAATTATGGAGATGGCTAGCAAAACAGATAATATTCGTAGGTCTCAAATCGCACAAATGAAAGATGGTAGAATGAATAATTTTTTAAAATCAAAACAAATACTCGGAACCTCCAATAATTACCGAGCTGAAGAATTTAAACCCATCGCTCAACCTGAAATAGTGGACTCCTTAAGGTTTGAATATAATTTATTGCGATTAAAAGAACAGGCCGATAAAGAAAATCGGAAACTACCCGAAGGCTATCATGTTTTTCCTTATCCAGAAAATTATTTTTGTGGATATGAATTTGATCAATAAGATTTTATCAGTAGAGAGAGAATTGTTCTGTTTAAGTTGTTAACTTTACCTCACATCATGAAAGATATCTCCAACAAAGCAGACATAAAGATTTTCGTCGACGCCTTCTATCTAGAAGTTCGTAAAGATCAATTAATCGGTCCTGTATTCGCCGCAGTCATTGTCAATGATAATTGGACACCTCATCTAGAGCGGATGTATGGTTTTTGGAATACCGTACTTTTTGGAGCGAGAGAATATCAAGGAAATCCCTTTTCAAAGCACAGACCACTTCCTATTGAGAAAAGACATTTTGATCGATGGTTAGAATTATTAAACAAAACACTCGATCAACATTTTAGTGGAGCAAAGGTAGAAGAGGTAAAAACTAGAGCAGAAAAAATGGGACTGTTATTTCAAAGTAAATTAGACTATCTCAGAAATAACGATCAATTCAAGAATATAATTTAAGATCCTAATAGAACTTTAAATTCGCATATCAAAAAATTCGCACATTTACACATCCGCCTTATAATACAACTCCGAACAATTTTCTTCCGTAAAAATTTCATTCGACAAACGAAGAATATCCGCTCTTGTCACCTCCAAGTATTTCGTCTTTTCTGTGTTGATCAAATTCGCATCACCAATTAATTCAAAATAAGCCAAGTTAATTGCTTTATTTAAAATATTAGATTCAGAAAAAATCAGTAAGCTCTCAATCTTGTTTTTATATTTTTGTAATTCAAATTCAGTAGGACCTTCTTTTTTTAATAAATCTAGTTCCTTCCAAATAGCCGCCTCTGCTTTTTCTAAACTTACCCCGGGCATTGGTCTACCTTCAATAATCAAAAGCCCTGGATCAATATTTCCAGTAATGAAAGCGTCGATGCTACTAAACAACCGTTGCTCTTTATACAACTTTCGGTACAATCGACTCGAAGAACCATTGCAAAGAATATCGGAAGTCAAATCCGCAGCATAATAATTTTTGTCGATTCTCGCTGGAGAATGAAAAGCCATATACAATGCATCCGACGGAACCTTTGCTGGATTAATTCTTTTTTGAATTACTTCTTGTCGTGGTTCTATTTCAAGCTTTCGCTCTGGCGTATTACCACGAGGAATATCACCAAACCATTTTTCTGAAAGTGCTTTTACTTCTGCTACCGTGGTTCTACCCGCCACGACCAAAATTGCATTGTTGGGACGATAGTAATTATAGAAAAATTCTTTTACCTCTTCTAGCGTAGCATCTTCTACGTGCTTCGGAACTTTACCAATCGTCGGCCATCGGTAAGGATGAACTTTATAAGCCATATCCGCTATGAAATGCCAAGCATCTCCGTAAGGTTGATTCAAACAAGTTTCTTTAAATTCTTCAATCACGACCTTTTGTTGAATCTCCAAATTCTTTTGGTCAAACTTCAACATCTTCATTCTATCAGATTCTAACCAAAAAGCCGTCTCAATATTCTCTGCTGGCAAAAGATCATAGAAGTTAGTAAGATCATTATTGGTAAACGCATTGTTCTCGCCACCCGCCAATTGAATCGGTTGATCAAAGTCTGGAATATTTTCTGAACCACTAAACATCAAATGCTCAAACAAATGAGCAAAACCAGTCTTCTCCGGAGATTCATCGCGAGCACCGACATCATATACTACATTGACCGCGACCATAGGCGTACTATCATCCTCGTGTACCAACACCCGCAACCCATTATCCAACGTAAATTTTTCGAATCTTATCATGAAATTTTTCTATAGAATTATTCAACTACAAAATTAACCCTTTTCCTGTTAGATGAGGTAGCGTCACCAACTTAATTCTAACCCACCAAAATCCCTGAAATCTGCATCTTAGGATTGTAAAATAATAATTTCGTCAATAAGAATAGTTTTCGACGATTGGGGAGAAGACCGATGATTTATCGAGTTCTTTTCCCTTTTTATTTTTTCTCCGTATCTTTCCGGTATGAATCGTCCTGACTTTAAAAATATCGCTTTCGATCCAGCCATTTTGGCGAAAGCCACTACTTCCACACCTAATAAAGGCTGGGAAACGCCTGAACAAATTACGGTCAAAGAGACCTATACTTCAGAAGATACGAAAGACTTACACCACCTCAATTTTGTCGCAGGTTTGCCACCTTATCTTCGAGGACCTTATAGTTCAATGTATAGTGGTCGACCGTGGACGATCCGTCAATATGCCGGATTTTCTACTGCCTCAGAAAGTAATGCTTTCTATCGTCGTAATTTGGCGGCGGGACAAAAGGGATTGTCTGTTGCCTTTGATCTAGCGACCCATCGAGGTTATGATTCAGATCATCCTCGTGTGAGCGGAGATGTTGGAATGGCTGGAGTAGCGATTGATACGGTAGAGGATATGAAAGTTTTATTCGATCAGATTCCTTTAGATAAAATGTCGGTTTCTATGACGATGAATGGTGCCGTGATTCCGATTATGGCTTTTTATATCGTAGCCGCAGAAGAACAAGGTGTTGCTCGAAGTCAATTGAGCGGAACAATTCAAAATGATATCCTAAAAGAATTTATGGTGCGGAATACCTATATCTATCCGCCGACTCCTTCGATGAAAATCATTGCGGATATTTTTTCCTACACCGCAAAAGAAATGCCTCGCTTTAATTCTATTAGTATTAGTGGTTATCATATTCACGAAGCAGGTGCTCCCGCCGATATTGAGTTGGCGTATACATTAGCGGATGGACTAGAATATGTTCGTGCTGGATTGGCTAGTGGTTTGACCATCGATCAGTTTGCGCCACGGTTGTCTTTCTTTTGGGCGATCGGCATGAATCATTTTATGGAAATTGCAAAGCTACGTGCTGGACGAATGCTGTGGGCAAAAATCATCAAAGAATTTAATCCTGAAAATCCGAAGTCGATGACGTTACGAACGCATTGCCAAACTTCAGGTTGGAGTCTTACGGAACAAGATCCTTTTAATAATGTAGCACGTACTTGCATCGAAGCACTTGCCGCTACTTTGGGAGGTACGCAATCATTGCACACCAATTCATTGGACGAAGCGGTCGCATTGCCAACCGATTTTTCTGCCAAGATTGCGAGAGACACACAGATTTATTTACAAAAAGAAACCAACATCACAAAGGTAGTCGACCCTTGGGGTGGATCTTATTATGTTGAAAAATTGACTGCCGAATTGGTTGATCGAGCTTGGACTTTAATTCAAGAAGTAGAAGCATTAGGTGGCATGACCAAGGCCATTGAGAATGGTTTACCAAAACTAAGAATTGAAGAAGCGGCTGCTCGTAAGCAAGCGCGGATTGATAGCGGAAAAGATAAAATTGTCGGTGTCAATATTTTTCCTACAGAGGATGAAACGGAAATGGAATTGCTAGAGGTAGACAACGCAGAAGTACGTCGTGGACAAATTGCAGGTATCCAAAAAGCAAAGGCGGAAAGAGATGATGCTAAAGTACAAGCAGCACTTACTGCGCTCGCAACTTGTGCAAAAGATGGAAAGGGTAATCTCCTAGAATTGGCCGTTACTGCCGCTCGCGAACGTGCTACACTGGGAGAAATTTCTGCAGCCATGGAGGAGCACTTTGGTCGATATGTCGCTCGTACGCAAGTGGTCAGCGGCGTCTATTCAAAAGAAATTAGTATGGACGAAAAATTTAAAGAAACACAACGATTAGCAGATGAATTTGCAGCCATGGATGGTCGTCGCCCTCGGATTATGGTAGCGAAACTTGGACAAGATGGACACGATCGTGGTGCAAAGATTATTGCCACTAGCTTTGCCGATCTTGGCTTTGATGTAGATATTGGACCACTTTTCCAAACGCCAGAAGAAGCTGCCCAACAAGCCGCAGAAAATGATGTGCACGTCCTCGGAATTTCTTCCTTGGCTGCTGGTCATAAGACCTTGGTTCCTCGTACCATCGAAGCACTCAAAGCTTTAGGTAGAGAAGATATCCTTGTGGTAGCTGGAGGTGTTATTCCTCCTCGTGATTATGATTTTTTATACGAAGCTGGCGTGATGGGAATCTTTGGTCCCGGAACAATTATCGCCGAAGCCGCTGGAGAAATTCTAAACGTTCTTAAAAAACAGATTTCTTGATTATTTATAGTAATGAATAATGTTTTAATGAAAAATTAATAATGCCTTCTATCGTGTCAACTTATGCGATAGAAGGCATTATTCATTACCAAATTATTCATTGTTCATTACAACTACTTATTCTCACTAATTTCCGTAATCTTTCGATCTACCCGGTCAATCATTCGTTCCTTAATCTCTTTTAGTTGGGTAATAGTTCCTTCGATTTTTGCCTTAGCTTCTTCGCTCTCAGTTGTCTTAAGTTCTTCAGTAAGTTCTTTGATTTTTTCTTCTGTGTCTTTGATCAATTTCTTTTGTTTTTCTAGCGATTCCGCCTCGTCTGCTTTATCAAATATTTTGTCTTCCGGACTCTCCTGGGATGTTGGATTGGTAGCGCGCATTTTTTTAGGAATAAAAATGGTATCGCCGACTTGCCTTTGATTCATAAAATTAGGAGAAACAATCTCAATACCTGCTTCGTGCAACGCATCTAGAATCATTCCATTGAGGCGAGACTCTGCGCTTAATATTGTTTTAATATCGGAAATCATTCCGTATACCTGATAGACCACCGAGAAATCTCCCAATTCTTGAATTCTTACAAATCCATCTTTTAGTCCAGCCATTTCTGTGGCTTTGATCAATGTTTTTTCAATTTTTTTATGATTCACATCATATCCCAAAGAGCAGATACCACTAATAAAAGTTCCTGAAGATCGCGTTACTTTTACTGGGTTGGTTGCTAAGAATAAATTGGGTAGTGTCAGTAAATCTCGATTCTCCGTTTGTATTTCTGTATGAAAAAGACCTCGTTCAGTCACTCGCCCAAAATGATCTGTTACTCGAATAAAATCACCTACCTTAAAACTATTCACCGCTCGCAACATAATCCCGGCCAGTGCATTTCCAATAAAAGTGGCAGAGCTTAATGCCAACACTGCTGAGATAACAATTCCAATCAAACTGGTAATTTGTCCTCGCAGTGAATCTCCCAACGGTAAGGCAAGAATGATCGCTATTGCTCCAATCAAACCAATAGTAAATAAGACAATACCACGAATCAATCCAGCATCTGTTTTTCCCCGTGCTTGGCGATCTAAGAAAATTCGTGTTAAATAAAAAATAGCAGCAACAACAAGAATCGTCATTACTGTTCCGCTAAAACTAAGGATGGTTCCTACGATATTATCCATAATAAAAAAGCTTTTAGATAAATGCTTAGATCACAGGCAATGAATAACCTGCTAAGCGTGCGTGTTTTTTTACGTGTAAAATTAATTTACGTTACTTTGGACGCAATGAATCGTCAATGGACACATAAAGGGGACTATTTAAGACTATTATTTTAATCGGTCTAATTCCCCGTACCCTTGGGTCGGGGATGAATAAACTGCCCGAAAGGGCAAACTAAAAATACTGCTAAGGTAAAACTTTTTGTTGTTTTTAAATAAACTTTTTGTATTTTTATGTCATGTTAAAGGCATATAAATATCGACTTTTTCCAACTCAAAAACAATCAGACTTGCTTGCGAAGCATTTTGGTCACTGTCGTTTTATTTATAATCACTTTCTGGGAAAATC
>CALKJE010000286.1 GCA_937995675.1 uncultured Saprospiraceae bacterium | reverse complement strand
ATCGATGCAGCCAAACGAGGAACGGGAGAGGTTGCCTTACCGATTATTGCTTCTACTGCCACAACTTTAGCAGCATTCTTTCCAATGATTTTTTGGCCAGGATTAATGGGAAGTTTTATGAGATATCTACCGATTACGTTGATTATTGTATTAAGTTCTTCCTTGTTTGTGGCCTTGGTCATCAATCCGGTGATTACCGCTACGTTTATTAAAATTGATGAACGAGCAGAATCAAAAGCCGAACGAAATCGGAAGATGCGGAATGTGTTGGTTGGTGCGTTAGCAATGATTCTTATTGCGGTAGGAGCTCATTTTTCTGAAATTATGTGGTTAAGAAATGTCATGGGAATTGTGGTATTGGTCACTTTATTAAATTACTTTTTATTACGTCCAGCCGCTTTTGCTTTTCAAAATAGTTTTTTACCCTTGCTAGAAAGAGGGTATAATAATTTTATCCGTTTTGCCTTAAGAGGCATTGTTCCTGTGTTTATATTTTTAGGAACTATTGGATTACTTTTTGGGACTTTTATTTTATTAGGTGCGAATATGCCGAAGGTAGAATTTTTCCCTAGTCCTGATCCTAATTTTGTCAATGCCTTTGTAGAATTGCCTTTAGGGTCAGACATCGAAGCGACCAACGAAACGATGAAAGAACTAGAAGCAAAAGTGACTAAAGTAGTCGAACCATACGGAGCGATCGTACAGGCAGTTCTTGCACAAATCGGAGAAAATACTTCTGATCCAAATGCCGGTCCAAACTTCGGTGCTTCTCCTAACCGAGCAAGACTGACGGTTTCATTTGTAGCTTCTACAGAACGTGGAGAATTGTCAACCGCCAATGCGATGGAAGATATTCGCGAAGCTGTACAAGGGATTCCTGGCGTACAGATAACCGTAGATAAGGATCAATCTGGACCACCACAAGAGAAGCCAATTTTTATTGAAATACAAGGAGAAAATATTGATACGCTGGCACTATTGTCTAAACGGATGATTGCTTATATCAATAGCAAAAATATTGCGGGTGTCGAAGAATTAAAAGCGGATGTGAATATTGGAAAACCAGAAATGACGATGAGTATCAATCGCGATGCCGCTCGTCGATATGGTGTTTCTACCTTTGCTATTGCGGATGCGATTAGAACTGCTGTTTTTGGAAAAGAGGTGTCTAAATTTAAAGATGGAGAAGATGATTATTCTATTACTCTACGCTTGGATGAGAAGTATCGCTATAGTATTGATGATTTATTAAATCAAAAAATTACGTTCCGAAATCCAGCGAATGGACGAATTAGTCAGGTACCGATCTCGACGGTAGCAGAGATTAGTTTTACGTCTACTTATAGTTCGATCAATCGAAAAGAACAGGAACGAATGATCAGTGTTACTTCCAATGTAGTACAACCTTATAATGCCAATGAAGTAGTAGAGGAGATCAAAGAAGTCTTAGAAGATTTTCCGATGCCAGATGATTTTACGTATAAATTTGCAGGAGGACAAGAGCAGCAAGCAGAAGAAGTCGCCTTTTTATCTTCCGCCTTTATGATTGCGATGTTTTCGATTTTTATCATTTTAGTAGGACAATTTAATTCAATCATTTCTCCGTTTATCATTATCATTTCCGTGATCTTTAGTACCATTGGCGTATTCCTTGGATATGTTTTTACCGGAATGGATATTGAAATTATCATGACCGGAGTTGGTATTATTTCCTTGGCGGGAATTGTGGTAAATAATGCGATTGTATTGATTGATTATACCAATCTTGTAGTGCAACGTATCCGCGAAAAAGCGGAGCTGGCACATATGAATGATATGGATACAGAAATGGTAAAAGATGCCGTAATCGAAGGTGGTGCGACAAGATTACGTCCAGTATTATTGACCGCGATTACCACGGTACTAGGATTGATTCCATTAGCCGTTGGTTTGAATATTAATTTTACCACCTTGATTACAGAATTAGATCCACAGTTTTTTATTGGTGGTGACAATGCTGCTTTCTGGGGAACGATGGCTTGGACGGTCATCTACGGTTTGGTCTTTGCAACCTTCTTGACGCTCGTCGTTATTCCGGTGATGTATTGGTTGGCGTATCGTTTGAAGCGGTTTTTTATGCTGAGATTTATGGGTAAGAAGGAGGAAATTGTGTAGGGGATTAGTTGAAGATATTTTATACAAAACCGTCGATACGATTCATGAATCATATTGACGGTTTTGGTTTATTCATCAAAAAGTTTAACACTAAATTTGAATTCTTTAATATAGAATTTTTAATCAAAAAAAACACCAAACCAAAATCCAAATTAAAAAGAAGAGAGCCAATTGCCCGCCAAACACGTCAGAAGAGCGCCCATTGCCAGCCCATCGTCAGCCAAACACGCCAGAAGAGAAAAAAGCCAAACACGTCAGAAGAGCAAATCCGCACATCAAAAAATCCACCAATCTACTCAATCTTCCGCCCAATCTTCACCGTCGACAATATAATAATCCCAATAATGAAAAACACCGCCAATGCCAACATACTATTCCGCATTCCACCGAGTATTTGATCAATAAAACCAAAAACAAAAGTTCCGATCACGATGGCTGATTTTTCTAAAACATCATAAAAACTAAAATAAGAAGCTGTGTCATCAGAGCCTTCCGGAATAAACTTCGCATAGGTCGATCTCGACAAGGACTGGACCCCGCCCATCACCAATCCAACCCCACCTGCTACGGCATAAAACATCGTCTTGTCTTGTACCAAATAACCAGACAAACAAACCACAATCCAAATTGATAAGATTAAAATTAAGATTCTTTTATTTCCAAATTTTCCCGAAAGGGACGCAAATAAATATGCACCACCAATCGCCACAATTTGTAAAATTAAAACGACAATAATCAATTCATTGGTTGAAAAGCCTAAGACGTCCGTGGCAAAGGTAGAGGCAAGAAAAATTGCAGTTTGTACTCCCGCACTATAGCAAAAGAAGGCCGTCAAAAAACGTTTGGTATGTGTTTCTTTTTTTACTTTTTGAAAAACCTTTTTTAATTCAGCGTAGCCTTTTGATAGTAAATTATCGACCTTGCCAACTGCTGCTTGTTTGGGTAATCTATTAAATGGTATTTGTGCAAACCCCATCCACCAGGCACCGACCATCACAAAAGATAATCGCGCTGCTAAAGCTGTCGCACTTTCCCCAAAGAGATGTGGAAAATTCTTAACTAAAAAATCCAATCCAAAAACACTCGGAAAACTAATCATCAATAAATTGACAATCAATAAAATTACACTCCCAACATATCCATAAGAAAACCCTTTTGCACTTACTTTATCCAATTGATCTTCCGACGCAATAATCGGTAAATAGGAATTATAAAAAACCTGACCTCCCGCAAACCCAATCACCGCTAAAATAAATCCCGCTAGACCAATCCATAAATTATTCATTCCCGTAAAAAAGAACAACATCATACAAGAGATAGAACCTAAATAGGTAAATCGTTTCATAAAAGTCATCTTCTTTCCACCATAATCCGCGATCCCTGAAAGTAAGGGCAACATCGCTGCAATAATCAAATAGGCAAAAGAAATAGAATAGGAGAAAAGGGCGGTATTTGTCATCTCTATCCCAAACAAAGAAAACTCTTTGTCGGTCACACCGTTAAAATATCCAGGAAAAATAGCGGTAGTAATCACCAGCGCATAAGCAGAATTAGCCCAGTCAAACATGGCCCAGCCATTGACCACTTTAGGATCATTCAAAACAACCGAATCGGAGGAAGTGTGACTCATAGAATAGATTTATCGTCAGAATTAATGGATAATATTCAATTTAAAACGAAAACCAGCATTATAAAGATGCTATTTGCATTTCGCTATTGGCTATTTGCTTCCTTCGATCGCGATTAAAGCGGGCAAATAGCCAAAGGCAAAAAGCAAATAGCAAAAAAATAAGGTCAATTAGAATGATGTAATGAATAATATAATTCCAATTAATTTTTAAACCCTTATTCACAAATATCCAACAAGATAATAAAAAAACTAAGCTAGTTTATATCTTTGTTGAAATGTTGAGCTGTTAAACCATTGAAATAATGGGTTTTAAATTCAGCATTTCAACGATTCAACGATTCAACGATTCAACGATTCAACAAGCGAAGCGTTTCAACATTTCAACAAATAAAAATGAACATTCTTATTCTTTCCCGCGGACCAGAATTATACTCTACGCGAAGTTTGTTTTTTGCTGCACAAAAGAGAGGACATTACGTTCGAATTTTGGATTATACACAATGTAGCATGACGATTGAAGCTGGTCAACCGATGGTTTGGTTTAAAGATCAGGCATTGGCAAATATCGATGCGATTATTCCACGAATCGGTTCTTCAGCTACCTTCTTTGGGACGGCGATTATTCGACAGTTTGAAGAGATGGGCGTTTTCTCGTTGACACCATCGGTTGCATTGACGCGCTCTCGTGATAAGTTGCAGAGCCTACAACTGATGGCTATGGCAGGAGTGGATTTTCCAAAAACGGTATTTTCTAATCTAACGTATGATGCCACTGAAATTATTGATCAAATTGGTGGCCCACCGATGGTGATTAAACTGTTAAATGGAACGCATGGAATGGGTGTCGTTTTAGCTAAAGATCAGAATACGGCCGAATCGGTCATTGAATCTTTTTTTAAAACCAAAAATAGAATTCTTCTACAAGAGTTTATCGAAGAAGCAGGAGGTGAAGATCTTCGGGCCTTCGTCGTTAATGGTAAAATCATCGCTTGTATGAAACGTCGAGCCAAACCAGGAGAATTTCGATCTAACCTTCATCGAGGAGGCTCTTCTATTATTGTCAAACCAGATAGTCAGGAAGTTGCCACGGCACTCAAAGCCACCGCTGTGATGGGATTACATGTCGCTGGAGTAGATATGCTGCAATCAAAAAGAGGACCACTCGTTCTCGAAGTAAATGCTTCCCCCGGCCTCGAAGGAATCGAAACCACCACCGGAGTAGACATCGCGAACCAAATCATCGAATTTATCGAAGTAGAAGTAGCTGCCAAAGAAAAAGTGTAAATTGCTATTTGCCCTCTTCCATCGCGTCTACTTCACGATTGCCTTGAGGTCGCAACGATTCAACAATTCAACAATTCAACGATTCAACAAGCGCAGCGTTTCAACATTTCAACAACCAAACAACCAACCAATGTCTTTTCAAATAAACAAAACCACCGTCGCTCCTGGTGAAAATAAAATGATCAAACTCAATGTTGCTAAATTGCCATCGGGTACCGTGATCAGCATTCGAGTACATGTCTTTAGAAGTAAAAATCCTGGTCCAACAGCGCTATTTATGGGCGGTTTGCATGGGGATGAAATCAATGGGGTAGAAACGGTTCGTCGTGCGGTCATGGAAGGACTTTTTAATAATCTGACGAGCGGAAGTGTCATTGCAATTCCGTTATTAAATGTTTATGGTTTTATCAATTTTTCACGAGATGCGGTTGATGGAAAAGATGTGAACCGTTCTTTCCCTGGAAGTGCAAAAGGATCATTGGCGAGTCGGGTAGCGTATACACTTAGCGAATCTATTTTGCCTTTGGTTGATTTCGGGGTAGACTTTCATACAGGAGGAAGCAGTCGATATAATTATCCACAAGTTCGTTATACAAAAGGAGATGCTGCGGCTAAAAAATTAGCGGAACAATTTGCAGCGCCTTACTTAATGGAAAAAAAGAACTTAGAAAAAACATTGCGACATACAGCAGCGAGTAAGGACATTCCAATTTTGGTATACGAAGGAGGAGAGTCGTTGCGGTTTGATGGGTTTTCTATCGACCACGGATTAAAAGGAATGCAACGGTTATTATTTCAGCAAAAAATGATGAAGTCAGATGCACCGGCACATCATACACCAAAGTATTTTTCTAATTTTACTTGGATGCGCGCAGAAGAATCTGGGATGTTTATGTGGATGCAAGCTTCCGGAGCCAAAGTTAGCAAAGGAGAAGTATTAGGCGTTATCAATAGCCCACACGGAAATAAAGAAATTCGAGTTCTAGCAAAACAAGATGGGTATATCGTAGGACACAACAATGCTCCAGTCGTGAATGCAGGTGACGCATTATTCCATTTGGGGTGGTAAATTGGACATCTTTATTTATCACGATCTTACGATAACTCAAAACCCAAAGCTCAAAACTTTTTTTCTAAACAAAATCATCCTGATCATATCCTTCCGTTCGATCGAGTGTCCGATATTCTGCGGGTAGCATTTCCCGCAATGGGAGCGGAGTCCCTTCATGCCATTTTAGCAATCTTTCGCTTTCTGTAACTCGAATATATTTTTGCTCATCTAGCGATTTATAAATCCAGACATTTGCTTGCGCTGGTCCATCAATATTTGATAAAAAAGATTTTCCTTTCATCAATTGATCGAGTACATAAATTTCTCCGCTGATGGTTATTTTGCTAGGAATTTGATGGGTGTCAAAATCAATATCCTGCGTTTCTAATACATTCAATTCTCGTTCTGTAGCAGCACTGATAATTCCCTTGTTTTGTTTTAGATAAATCAAATATTCTTTTTCTAATTCGTCGGTTAGCTGAATTAATTTATCAGTATTTCCGTCTTTCCAATCAAATTGAGTGAGGTGTCGGACGGTCAAGGATTCGTTATTGATAATTACTTTTTGATTAGGCCTTAAGCTATAAGCAAAGCGGGCGACTTCAGGTAAATCCGTTTTTCTTTGTCGACGAGGTAGAAGGACTTTTTGATCAGAAAAAGTTGGGGCAGTACGTCCATACTCTCCTTTCACCGGATAGTCGGCAATACCGATATAGCTTTCCAATTTTTTTTCTAATTCTTTCATTTTATCTACGCTCATTCCATTGTTGCCAATTAGTTTAACATCTTTACCGTCCACCATTTTACAACGAAATTCGTAATATTTTTTTCCTTTATTTCCCGTTTTTTGAATAATATAAAATTGGTCAATCTCCGCAGTAGGATAATATGTATTGCCTTTGAAAGCCGGAATTGGTTGATGTTCAATGGATAGTTGCCCTTGACTTACGGTAATATGCGTATGATTAAAAAGCATAGACAAGGCTTGATGTCCAATAAAGACTCCTGCGGCTAGATGTAGAATGGGAAAGAGAAAGAAAGGGAGTGGAGCTCCTCCAGTCCAAGCAGCAATATACCAACCGATTAAAAAGATATTCCAAAAAGCAGCAAAAAAACCAAGGGCAAACCCTGCTGCTCTTGACCATTTATATTTGATGTACAATTCATCAACATTTTCGTAAATCTGCAAATTATCTCCGTTAAACATAATTTTCTATTTGGATTTTATTCGTAGAGGATGTCTCATAAGTCTAGATATCAGTTGAACTACTATTAAATAGATTTATTTTTCGTTAAGCTTCTGTTTACTAAACTTTTAAAGTTTAGTAAACAGAAGCCGAAGGAATACTCGTAAGATAACCCCTACTGATGGAACTAATATACAACTATTTAAGTTTCGTAGGCAAGGGTGTATTAGAATACATTTAGACCTTATTGATTTTAAGATACAGTTTGACTACTTTCGCGGATGCTAGAAAATAAGCCATTATATACTGTTCAGTTTTTTGTTCTTTGCTTTTCTCAGTTACTATTTTCTGGTAGTTTCAACATGATTATTCCTGAGCTACCTTCTTATCTGACCTCTTTAGGAGGAGAAGATTATAAAGGTTTTATCATTGCACTCTTTACCTTGACAGCGGCCATTTCTCGTCCCTTTAGTGGTAAATTGACAGATACGATTGGTCGATTGCCAGTGATGGTTATCGGAACCTTGGTCTGTGTCGTCTGTAGTTTGGCCTATCCCTTATTAACCTCGGTTGCAGGATTCATGGTGCTGCGATTATTGCACGGATTTTCTACAGGATTTCGACCCACGGCATCTACCGCTTATGTAGCAGATATTGTACCAGCAGGAAGGCGAGCAGAAGCGATGGGCATGATGGGCGTTAGTATGAATTTAGGAGCATCGATGTTTCCACCTTTAGGAAGTTGGTTGTCGATTAATTATTCGACGGATTACATGTTTTATGTGGCTTCGTTAATTGCTTTAATTTCTATCTTAATGATATTTGGATTAAAAGAAACCTTGACCAATAAAACACCTTTTAATTTTTCTATTCTAAAAATAAAAACCAACGAGATCATCGAACCCAGTGTGATTCCAGCTGCCATTGTTGCGGTTTGTATTTATTTTAATTTTGGAATCCTGATCACCATTTCTCCTGATCAAAGTGATTTTCTAGGAATTGAAAATAGAGGAATGCTCTTTACCAGTTTTACGATTTGTTCCGTACTTTCTCGATTGGTTGCAGGAAAAACGGCAGATCGCTATGGGCGCGTTCCAGTTATAAAAGTAGGAACCTTAATGACCGCTGCTGCTTTGGTATTTTTTGGTAACGTCGATTCTGCTATTGAGTTATTTATTGCCTCTGGTTGCTTAGGCTTTTCATTAGGAATTGTTTCTCCCGCAGTCTTTGCATGGGTAATCGACCTGAGTGTCGAAGAACGTCGAGGTCGAGGAACCGCTACACTTTACATCGCATTAGAAATCGGAATCGGAATGGGCGCCTTAATCTCCGCTTGGCTCTATGATAATAACGACGCAAACTTTTTCAGAACCTATCTATTCGCTGCCATCATCACAATCATTCCATTTTTCTATCTGACTTTTACCAATAAAAAAGGATGATACAAAAGCAAGTGCAAGTGCAAGTGCAAGTGCAAGTGCAAAAATCAAAAAATCTACAAATCAATCCATTTACAAGTCTGCATATCCCCAAGTAAGTAGTATCGCTTTACACGACCATAGAATCGTTCGAATCCAGTTTGTATTTACCAATTTAGAAATAATCGTGGCGTTATTACCGTCACTAAGTTGGTCATGAAGTGGGATTTGAATCAAAAAGGTACTTAACCAAACACCTACGACCATCGCGAATGCTAAAGACTCTAGGGGCGCAAACCCAGTACGATAAGCCAAGAAAAAACTGATGGTCAATTCAGCTAACATCAATGGCATAACTATTATCGTAATCGAGGTAGAATGGTGCGAATGAAAATCGATAAATTTAGCCGAATCTATGTAATGAAAACTAGGGTAGTGTACCAACTGAATGATCCAAATGAGAACGACAAGTCCCCAAGAAATAAGAAGTGCAGGGAGATGAAAGGCATCAAGCATAGGTTTAAAAAGTTTTTTCAAAATAGGAAAGGAAAATATCTGAATTAAGTTCAAATATTTTCCTTTTAATAGAACAAAACTTTTTTAAATATTAATTGAAGTTGTTTAAAAATGAAGCACAATGGTTACGAACAAATCATTGATTATCAATATTTCACAAATTTATCGGCACCATAGCTTTGGCTATGAACCTCAAAATTTGCATCATCTTGACAATCAAGCATTTATTCTCACCTTT
>CALKJE010000285.1 GCA_937995675.1 uncultured Saprospiraceae bacterium | reverse complement strand
GCTTTTTTCTTCCAGGCTGGAGATTTTGATTTGAAAAGTTATTTTCGTGGAAACGTAAAAAAACCATTAGACATTTTAACTTATGCAAGTAGTGAATTTCACGTAAACAAAACCAAAGTTTATTATAGTAAAGCCGATTTTACCGTTCCAGTTCGAGAAATTCAGTTCCAAACAAAAAACGGAAATGCTTCGCTGAAATTTATGCGACTCGCTTTTCCAAACAATCAATATCTCGACATTACCGGAGATTTAGAAAACTATACATCTTTACTTTTTGATGAATTAAAGGATCCGATTAAATCTACTTTAAAAATCGAATCACAAGCATTGGATTATGACGGTTTGACGGCGACGCTGAAGGAAGTAACCACCCATAAATCGGTAAAAAAACTAACACCGAAGGAACAAAATTTAAGAGCTGTTTTTGAAAATATTTATTTGCGTTTTAATCCAGAATTGAATATCAAAGTCCACCAATTTTCTTATCAAAATTTATTATTCAAAGACTTTAAAACGCTTCTTAATTATCAAGATAAAAACACCTTAGTGCTTTCAAATTCCAATTTTAAATTTGGAGACAATACCGTAAATTTAAACGGCCAAATTAACTTACCCGTTGGTAATTCAACACAAGCGAATCTAGGTATAAAAGCCGATGGGACGATGGCTGACTGGAATAAATTATTTGACAATAAAGACTTTATTATCAAACGCGGCAATTTCACCTTAGCCGCTGATTATCAAGGTGCTCTGGACTCCCCAAAAGATTTACTTACGGCGAGTAAAGTTGGCTTAGTCATCAAAGATGCTAAGATTTACCATGCGGATCAAGATCTTATTATTCCAATCGATAGTGCGCTTATCAGCTTAGAAAATCGAGATGCAGCATTGACTGAATTGAGCATTCCACTTTGGCCAAAAAATCATATTTCTATCACAGGAAAAGTAAATAATTTCACTTCTTTGCTTCAACCAGAAGATGGTTACGAAGTCAGTTCTAATGTAAAAATTTATTCTCAAGAACTTAGCTCAAAAAACTTTAAACGTATCACTGAAATTTTGGCTGGACCCGACGAAGAAAGTGAACCGAATGATCCTGATGGTCTTCATCGAGGCGTTGCTACTATTTATGAAAAATTTCATCCTTCTTTAGAAATCCAAATTGATAATTTTAAAAGCCAGGATTACTTACTAAATAATTTACATTCAAAAATAAACTATAAAGATCCTACTACCCTAGCGATTGAAAATACTGGGTTTGACTTAGATAAAGGTCGGCTGGATTTTTCTGCCATTTTTAATTTCTCTGAAAAAGAAAAAATAACAACTGACCTAAGTCTATCGGCTAACGGAGAGGCCCGACGATTCGATAAACTTTTTAACAATAACACCTTCTTTTTCAAGGAAGGAATGTTTGATTTTAAACTAGATTTTGACGGAGATTTACTGGATAAAAAAAATATTCTTGAACATATCGATAGCAGATTACTTTTAGAGGATAGCCGTGTTTTTTATAAAGACATGAACCTAACCGTTCCACTGGATGATGTGGACTTAGTATTGAAAAATGAAGATGCGATTATAAATAGTTTTGTGATTCCGCTCACCTCTGGTCATCGAATTGAGGTAATGGGAAAGGTAGAAAACTTCAACAGTTTGCTATTAGATTCTATTCCAGATGAGGTAGTTTCTGATTTAAATATTTATTCAAAAGAATTAGACTTTAGGGATCTATCTAGGATGTTTGATGTCATCACAGAGGCGGATAGTTTATCGGAAAAAGAGGTGTTTGTCGATGGAGAAAAAACCAACGTTTTTAAATTAACGGTTCAAGGTATGTACGATAAATTTCAGCCAACGGTCAACGTGGTGATCGATGATTTTTGGTATAAAACCTTTAATGCAAAAAATATTAAAACCGGACTTCAATTTCAAGATAGAAATCATTTAGATCTTCGAAAAACGGAATTCGAACTAGGAGAAGCACATGTACTTTTAGATGCAGAACTCGATTTAACAGAACTCGACCGAACGGGTTTTAATACCGACTTTACGACGGATAATTTAATCTTAGAAGAATTAATTCCAGCCTTTGATTTCTTCGGACTTCCCTCTTTAAAAACCGCTGGTAATGTTTCTGGAAATCTATCTGTTGCATCCCATTTGAATGGTCATATTATTGACGAAAAAGGAAAAATTGATAATACACTAAAAGGAACAGTCGCTTTTGATCTGGAAGACTTACGATTAAAAAATTTCGATCCCATCTTGTCAACCGCAGGTAAAATCCTACGAGATAAAAGAATCAGAGACATTCATTTTTCTCCGGTCATTGATACCTTGACCATCGAAAATAGCACCATTAAACTTCCAGAACTTAACATCACCTCGACGGCCTTTACGATTTATATGATGGGTGATTTTCGATATGATAATAAATCCAATCTACTGATTTCTATTCCTTGGAATAATCTCTGGTTTTGGGATCCTAAAGCCATGCCGCAAAAATTAAGTTATGGGGAAGCTGGTAGAAAATTCCACATCCATGCGCTTGGGAACGAAGAAAATACCATGGATTATAAATTCCGATTTACAGGAAAAAAATGGTATAAAACCCGAGGATTATTACCGCTCTATCGTAAAGAAAAAAGATGGCAGCGCCAAGAACGAAGAAGGTTTAAACGGGCTCGTCGAAAGCTTAAACGAAGCGAGAAGAAGCGATTGAATTAGATTTTGTTGAATTGTTGAATTGGTTGATTTCTAGGTCGTTTTTCTGTTGATTTTCCCGTTTGTTTCCGTTAGTTCCATCGACGTTTGTTTGTGTGACGTTTGTTTGTGTGACGTAGATACAAGGCATGCCTTGTATCTACGTCACACAAACAAACGTCACACAAACAAACGTCGATGGAACTAACG
>CALKJE010000284.1 GCA_937995675.1 uncultured Saprospiraceae bacterium | reverse complement strand
GGAGTGATCGCCCTCAAGGGAGCGAACTACTGCAGCCTGGATATCGACTCAATGCCGCAGCTATTGGAATTGCTACTACCATAGGAAAGACTAAAATAAAGGTAAGTAAATTGCCAAAAGCGATCATTATTTCTACTGGTGATGAACTGGTCGAAATAGATTCTCAACCTTTGCCACACCAGATTCGTAAATCTAATGTTTTTCAACTATCAACTGGCCTTAAGCATTTTGGAATTGAAGCAGAACTTCGCCATTTAAATGATAACCTTGAAGAGATTACCAACATTCTACAGACCATCTTAATTGAATATGATTTGGTTTTCTTGAGCGGAGGCGTCTCGAAAGGAAAGTTTGATTTTTTACCAAAGGCAATGGATCAATTGGGAGTTGAAAGATTATTTCATAAAATAAAACAACGGCCTGGTAAACCGTTTTGGTTTGGACAATATAAGGATGGTGCTACTGTTTTTGCTTTTCCCGGAAATCCTGTTTCTTCTTTTATGTGCTCCCAAATATACGGAATGACTTGGGTGCAAAAATGTATGGGACTTGCTCTGCCATTGCAAAAATATGCTGCCTTAACAGCACCAATTTATTTCAAACCAGACCTCACTTATTTTGCGCAGGTTTATATATCAACTGATCATTCAGGCCAATTATTAGCCACCCCGATCGAAGGTAATGGTAGTGGCGATCTCGCCAACTTAGTTTCTGCTAATGCTTTTTTGGAAGTGCCAAGAGGAAGGGATATTTTTGAAGCTGGAACGGTTTTACCTTTTTATGAAATTATATAAAAAATCGGTCAAAAAATCTTTGTGCCTTAGTGTCTTTGTGGCATTTAAAATCTCTATAAGTTCCCAAGAAAAAAAAAGGAACCAGACTAGTTGCCTGATTCCGATGCTAACTTTATATCTTTTGAGCCTTTTATTTTTAGCGTTTATAAGTCCATTCTAAGTCCTAAGGTTCCACCAAACAATAAATATTGTTGTTCTAAACCATAGTTTTCTTTCATAAAATTCTTAGTATAATAACGTAGTGTTGGGTTTATTCTAATAGATAATTTATCTGTTAAACTTTTGCTGACGCCAATTCCAAATTGTAAACTATAATCTACTCGAGATCTATAAACATCATCTCCGTTTGTACTCAAGTCAAGATCCGTAGTTGGTGTATTGGGAATACGACCTTCAGTTGCTAAGAATAAATTAGCAAAAACACCTAAAGAGAAATCCGTTTTCCAGTCTCCGAAATCATATTGATATCCAATAAAAACTGGGATGTCAATCATTCGATACGTGTTATAATATCTCTTGGAGAAGGTAGAGGTAATTGTTGTTGCTACTGGCCCAATTACATCAATGGTGTCACCCGTAATATTGATGATTCTTTTTTGTACACCCATCGAATCAATCACGATCTCCGATTGTGTACTATTATTAGAATATACTTCAGAGATTTGGGTAAAAGCTACTCCAGAAGAAACATAAAACCCAGATGGAAAATGTGCATTTACCAATAGGTTCGCATGTAATGCTTCCAGCGGTGATTCAAAAGTACTTCGAAGATTTAGTAAAGTATCAAGCGCTGAATTATCAATACCAGTAGAACTTAGTGTTCGATTTACTGCACTAATCCCTGTTTGGAATTCGATGGAGAAAGTTGGTTTTTCCACATACAAAGGCGCCGGTGGCAGACTATTATTCTTAAGGTCGAAATCAAGTTCTGGTAGTTCCGATGTTGGCACCTTTAATCCAATTTTAGTAATTGGTAATTTAGACAAAGAAGTTGTGGCAGATTCCATGGATGCAAAACTGCTAGCGTTGCTAACTGCTTTTTGGGGTTGTGGAACTGGCAATACTTGCGTGATGGAAACATTAGTATTAGAAACGGAATTATTTTGAGTTACCGTTGGTAAAACAGTGTTCGAAAGCGTAGAGGCCGTTGGTAAAACTATATCTGTTTTTTTCTCTACCGTTGTTGCTTTTTGCTTGCTACTATTATTTTTGCTTTGCTTAATAGGTGCGATTGAACTAGAAGTAGAGTTGGCTTCTTCCGTATCAATTGGCGCAGCAGTTGGCGCAACTGTTTCTGTAGCTTTATTTTCTATTGGATTGGTTTCAGCAGCAATCACGGTTGCGGTAGATGGATTAATTTCGTTTGGTAAATTACTATTCGATACTTCGCTAACTGAGGTTTGTTCTCCACTGAAAAGGAAAAAACTTCCAGCTACTAACCCCAATAATAATATAGCTCCAGATAACCAATAGAGTAGTGCTGGCTTACGTTTTTTACGTTGCGCATTTATCTCATCAACTTGAGGTTCAATAGCAGCCCAAATTTCGTTGATATCTAAAGCAGATTGATAGTTTGTAATATTTTTATTCATGATCTTACTTTACGGCTGGTGACAGAATTAATAGACTGTTGTTCCAGCCAAAGTTTACCTAATATTTTTTTTGCACGGGTCAATTGAGACCGTGATGTACTTTCAGTAATTCCTAAGATTTCAGCAATCTCCGAATGACTATGACCGTCGATTTCTCGAAGGTTAAAAACAGATCGAAAACCGTCTGGTAATTGTTGAATTAATCCAATTAATTCTTCCATTCCCATGGTATTAAAAACGGATGGATCTACTCTTGGATCTCTCGCAGTAGGGTTCATTTCTACCTCATGTGCTCGATGTGCTTTGCGAAGATGTGCTAAGGCACAGCGTACCGTAATGGTACGCATCCAACCCTCAAAAGATCCCGTAAATTGGTAATTATCAATGTTAGCGAAAATACGAATTAAAGACTCCTGCAGAATATCTTTAGCCGTCGCTTGATCAGGCACATAACGCCGAGCTACCGAAAGTAGCTTGCCGGCATACCGCTTCACCAGTTCATACTGACTAGACTTAATACCTTGCTGGCAATT